>NZ_JBSGFQ010000017.1:129632-153616 GCF_053603495.1 Nonomuraea sp. NPDC004186
GAGTGCAGCCGGCGCACCTCCGAGATGTAGCGCAGGCTCAGGGCGAGGTATGGGAGGTCCACGAGGTGCAGCTGCTGCACCCCCGACAGGGCCCGCAACCGCACCGCCGCCAGCTCGATCGCCAGCGGCAGCCCGTCCAGCAGGCGCACGATCCGGGTGACGACCTCCCGGTTGTCCTCCGTCACGGTGAAGGACGGCAGCACGGCGCGGGCACGTTCGGCGAACAACCGGACCGCGTCCTGCCGGATCAGCCTCTCCAGCGGCACCTGAAGATCCGGCAGCGGCAACGGCGAGACGGGCACCGCCTGCTCGCCGGCGATACCCATCGCCTGCCGGCTGGTGGCCAGCACCCGCAGATCCGGCGCCGCCCGCAGCAGCGCCTCGCTCAGCGCCGCACACTCGGCGATCATGTGCTCGCAGTTGTCGAGGATCAGCAGCGCCTGCTTGTCGCGCAGATGACACGTCAGCACCCGCATCGGCGTGTCGCCGGTGTGGTCGCGGATCTCCAGCGCCTCGGCCACGGCCTCGGCGAGCATGGCCGGGCCGTCCAGCTCGGCCAGCTCCACCAGCCACACCCCGTCCCGGAAGGCCCGCCGCACGTCCTGGCCGACCCGCACCGCCAGCCGCGTCTTGCCGACGCCGCCCACGCCGGTCAGCGTGACGGCCCTGGAGGCGGACAGCAGCTGTTTGACCTCGGCCACCTCGTGCCGACGCCCCACGAAACTCGTCACCTCGGCCGGCAGCCCGCCGTTGGGCCGCCCTCCGTAGGTGCTGGCAGTCACCGCTGTCATTGGCGCCTTCCGCGACGCGGCCGGCGCTGCCGTCGGCCCGCATCCCACGTCGTCGCCCCCAGGTTATGTCGCGGCCGTTATCCCAGACGAGCACGGTCAAGAACCCACAACAAGTTTTGGCCATCGCATGGTGTAACGGCGTCTCGACCTTGACGGCCGGCCGCTCCTAGCGTGGGGAGAGGGAGGGGAACAGACCATGTTCATCCAGGTCATCGAGGGCCGGGCGATCGAGGTCGACGATCTGCACCAGGCGCTGGAGCGGTGGGTGCGCGAGCTCTCGCCCGGCGCGCAGGGCTGGCTGGGCACCACGGCCGGCGTCACCGACGACGGCCTGTTCGTCAACGTCGCCCGCTTCGCCACCCGGACGGCCGCCCACCGCAACGCCGACCGGCCCGAGCAGGGGCAGTGGTGGGTGGAGACCGCGAAACTGTTCGCCGGCGAGGTGACCTTCCTCGAATGCGACGAGGTCATCGAAATCCTGGGCGGCGGGTCCGACGAGGCGGGGTTCGTCCAGGTGCTGCAGGGGCGCGTCCGCGACCACGCGCGGGTGCGCGAGGTGCTGCAGCAGGGGCAGGAGGAGCTGGCGGGCTTCCGTACGGACCTCATCGGCGCCACCGCCGCGCTGTGCGGTCAGGACAGCTGCGTCGAGACCGCCTACTTCACCAGCGAGGTGGCGGCCCGGCAGGGAGAGGCCAAGCTGCAACCGCCGGCGATCCGGGAGCTGCTGCGGGCCTGGCAGGAACTGTTCGTCTCCGACGTGGACTTCTTCGACCTGCGCGAGCCGTGGCTGTACTCGCCGCGCTAACCGCTCACACATGGGCCGGCATCCGTACGGGCACCTCGAACCAGACCAGCTTGCCCCGGCCCGTGGGAACGCTGCCCCAGCCGGAGGAGAGCACCTCCACCAGCAGCAGCCCGCGCGAGCCCTCGTCATCGCGGCAGGCGGCACGCGGGCTCGGCGGCACCGGACTGGAGTCCTCCACCTCGCAGCGCAGCAGCCCGTCGGCCGCCGACAGGCTCATGCGCACCAGGCCCCGCGCGTGCCGGACCGCGTTGGTGACCAGCTCGCTGATCAGCAGCTCGGCGTAGTCGCACGCCTGCTGCAGCCCCCACTCCGCGAGCTGGGCGCGGGCGGCGTGGCGGGCCCGGCGCACCGAGTGCGCCTGGGCGGTGAACGTCCACGACGCCGGCGCGGCGCTCACGCGGCCCGCTCCAGGACGGCCGCCGGGACGATGCTGCGCCCGTCGGGCAGCAGCTCGCCGGTGTCGTCGAAGAACACCACCCCGTTGCACAGCAGTCCCCATCCCTGCTCGGGGTGGTAGGCGATCAGGCGCGCGGCCTGGTGAGCGGCGGAGTTCGCCGGAGGACAGGGAGGCTGGTGCGTACACATGGTGCGGATTCCCCCGTTCCTCGCATCCAGCTGGTTATCCGTACGCTTCCAACGTGCCTCACAACACCACGCCAAGAAGAGGTGAAAAATACCCTTATAGGTACCTATGTCTGGTAGGTACCTAGTGTCGTCAGCGTCTCCCGGCCCTCATCCCACCGCCACCGCACATCGCGGCCACTCAGGTGCACCCCGCCGATCCAGCGGTCCACGCCGTTCAGCCGCACATGATCCTCCTCACCCGCCAGCACCCGGGCACCCACCGCGGTCAGACCCACCACCGTCGCCCATCCGACCGGCCCGCCGGCCGGCCGCAGATCCAGCAGCGGATACGGCGCCCCCGCCAGGCGCTCCATCATCGCGAAACACCACGTGTCCCCCAGATACCGGCGCGCCTCCCGGGCCGTGGCCCGCACGAAGACATCCCCGGCCGAACCCTCCTGCGCCGCGGCGGCCAGGACCCGACGCTCGGTGAGGGAGAGCCCGTCACGGGTGGAGGGATACTCCCGGCACAGACGCTCGAACGCCTCACCCAGGAAACGCAACTCACCGGAACGGATCGCCGCGATACCCGGCAGACCCTCCGGCGTCGGAGCACGAAAAGCCGCCCACGCCCGGGTCGCCAACTCCAGCGCCGCCGGCGACAACCTCGCGCACGCCCGCGTCGACGGCAACTCCCGCAACTGCTCCGCACGCAACTCACCCAAGCCACCGAACCCCGCGATGCCAGGATGCTCCCCGATACAGATCAACGTGACAGCCTCGGCCGGCACCCCCAACTCCGCCAGCCAGGCCAGAATCTCCACGATCTGCAACTGATCGTACAGATCAGCCTCGAACCACAGCACATACTCGCCGCCCCGGTTGGCCTCCACAACCGCGTCCCGCTCCACGAACATGCGCAGCCCCTCGCCGCGGTCATCGGCGCCCGCCCCCACCAGGAACGTGGCCCTGACCCGGCGCAGCTCCTCCCGCCCCACCGCCGGAACCGGCCCCTCGTGCAGCACATCCCGCCAGAACACGATGCGCCGGGCCAGCCCCGTGCCCGCCAGATCGGTGCCGTCACCGTTACTGATGTGCAGCGCCCCCAGCCAGTCCCGCTCGGCCGCAGGCTGCTCGCCCAGGAGCCGGCGGCGCGCCACCGCGTACGACTCACCGGTCTTGGCCATACGGGCACGCACCCGCCGCTTGAAATCCGCCTGCTTGGTCATGAACATCTCCCGAACGCCGCCGCGGCGCCCCCCAGCGACCGGCGCGGCAGACGCACGACCAACCGGCAGATCCTCCGTCCGAGAGGTGAACCTCCCTTTGCCTCCATCAGGTGACCCGGCTGGGGCGGGTGGCCGGAGGTTGGGCGGGGACGGCCGCCACCGGCCATGCTAACCCCGCCCCACCGGCCCCCGCGAGACCCCTCAGCCCGGACGCACCGGCTGACGCAGCACCGTACGCGGCTCCGGATCATCGAACGCCGTCAAATACACCTCATGATGCAACCCATTGGGCACCAGCCCCCGCTCCGCCATGAACGCCTCCATCACCGCCAGCGACCGATACTCCTCACTGAAGGCGCCCACATGCAGCACCTCCACACACTCACCCTCCGTGAACGTCACCACCCGCACCCGATCCACCGCCGCCCCCGACGAACGCGCACCCTCCCGCGCCCGCTCCACCAGCCCCGCCTCCGGCACCCCCGCCAGCGGCAGCAGCAGATGCCAGCGCCACAACTCCCGCGGCACCTCCAACCCCGGACGCTCGTCCTCCACGAACCACAACCCCTCCAGCGGCCCCGCCGGACCGCCCATCCCCGCCACCACCGCATACAGCGCGCCGATGGCCGACACGTGCTCACTCCCACCCGGCTCACCCATGCCCGTCACATTCAGGCAGGTCACCGGACCGTACGTGGCCAGCTCAGGATTCATGACTCCTCCAAACAGATCATCAGATGCGTAACGAGGTGCTCAGGCGAGGTCACGGCCGGATCCGACACGTACACCTCGCGAATCGGCCCCCGAACCGCACACCGGCGCTCACCACACCAGGCCAGCACCGCATGCGCCGTCAGAGACATCTGGTCATAAGGCCCCACATGCGTCGCACAGGCGAACCTGCCCCCCGGCAACACCCGCACCGGCGCACCCCTGCCGCCCTCCCCGTCGCCGAGCACCCGGGCGGCCTCCACGTCGAACCCCTCACCGAAATCCACCGGGAACAACCCGATCAGCTGAACCGGCCCGGCAGGCCCCAGCACACGCGACAACGCCGCCGACACCGCCCGCCCCACATCCTCCGGCCCCGCCGCCCGCTCGGTCGCCACCACCACCCGCCGCGCCGGCTCCTCCACCACTCGCACCGGCACCGACGGCAACCCCTGCGCCATCACCCGCTCCAGCGACGCGAGCGTACGACGCCGCCGCGCCAGCTCCGCCTCCAACTCCTCCCTGACCCCCTCAAGCGCCTGCGCCCCGCCCGCCAGCACCTCACCCACCACCGCCAGCGGCACATCCAGCGACCGCAGCAACGCGATCGACAACGCCACCCGAGCCTGCGACGCCCGGTAAAACCGGTAACCCGTCACCGCGTCCACCTGCGCCGGCCGCAACAACCCCAGCTCGTCATAGTGACGCAACTGCTTCACACTCAACCGCCCCAACCGGGCGAACTGCCCGATCGGCAGCAACTCCTCGTCCACGCCGACCAGCATGGACCCTCCCACCGAGGGAGAGTCCAGCCGGCTCCACGACCAATACATGCCCTTGCAGGCATATAGCCAAGCGGGTATATTAACGAGCCATGCGCTTCGACGTGCTCGCGGAACCCGCCCGCCGCCACATCCTCGACCTCCTCCTCGAACGCCCCCGCCTCGTCAGCGAACTCACCACCCACCTCGGCCTCACCCAACCCAGCACCTCCAAACACCTCCGAGTCCTGCGCGAAGCCGGCCTCGTCACCGTCCGCAAAGACGCCCAACGCCGCTGGTACGAACTCCGCCCCGCCCCCCTCGCCGAAATCGACGCCTGGCTCACCCCCTACCGCAAACTCTGGAACCACAGCCTCGACCGACTCGAACACCACCTCGACACCATGGAAGAGGAAGACGACCGATGAACGAAAACCTCACCATCCACCCCGACGGCCGCACCACCCTGCGCATGCAACGCCGCCTCCCCCACCCACCCGAAAAGGTCTGGCGCGCCATCACCCAGCCCGAACACCTCGCCCACTGGTTCCCCGCCACCATCACCATCGACGGCGACCGCATCAACTACGGCTTCGGACCCGACGGCCACATCACCGAGAACAACCCACCCCACACCTACGCCCACACCTGGGGCGAGGACGAACTCCGCTGGGAAATCCACCCCGACGGCCCCCGCGCCAGCATCCTCACCTTCACCCACACCTTCACCGACCACCACGGCGCCGCCAGCTTCGCCTCCGGCTGGCACACCTGCCTCATGGCCCTGCTCCATACCCTCGACGAACGCCCCGCCCAGCAACCAGCCGACAAGCAACCCGCCGAATTCGCCCGCCTCCACGAGGACTACGTCGCCATCCTCGGCCTCGTCCCCGCCACCGCCGCAAACGGCGACGTACGCGTCGAACGCCAGCTCACCCGCCCCGTCGAAGACGTCTGGCACCTGCTCAACGGCGACGACGCCACCCCCGGCGACCCCCCGCCCGCCCCCTTCACCGCACCCGGCCTCCGACCCGGGCCGGTCACCCGCGCCGAGAGCGCCAAACTCCTCGAATACGACACTCCGACCGGCCCCGTCCGCTGGGAGCTCACCCAGGGCACCGGCCAGGGCGCCCGGCTCATCGTCACCCACACCGGCGACACCACCACCCTCGACGCCTGGCGCATCCACGTCGAGGAACTGGCCTCCGCCCTGGTGGATCTGTGATTTTCAATGGGTGAGGAGGGTGGTGCAACCACCCACGCCCTTTACAATGTAGATCACTAACCTCGGAGGCCGAGTACCGCCGCCGTCATGGCCCGCGCCCGCCCCGGCGCCGTCAGCAGGTCCGTCGAATCCGATAGCTGATCCACGCACCCCACCAGGGGCAACCCCCTGATCACCGGGTCCGACACCGACTCCAGCAGCGCCTGCGCGAACCGGTCCCCGCCGATCACCTCGAACGGCCGGTCGAAGAACCCCCGTACCCGCTCATCCAGCCGCTCGGCCAGCCCCACCCGGTTCTGCAGCGCCGCCACCCGCGCGTACGCCCCCGACAGCCCCTCCTGCCGCTCCCGCCAGGAGCGCGCCGCCACCGCCGCCCCCAGGCACTCCCCCAGCTCCGTCGAGCCCGGCATGCGCGCCAGCGCGCTGCCGAGCCATTTCGCGTACGGCGGGTAGCGCCGCCGCAACAGCAGAGCCAGCCGCATCACCTCCCGCGCCAGCCGCGCCCCCACCACGGCCGAGCCCAGCTCATCGCCCACCTCGCCACATCGGCCCGGGAACGGCTCCTCCTGCGCGATCCGCCGCCACTGACACGCCAGCACATAACGCCACACATCCTCCGGATACCAGCGCAACGCCGCCCGGGCCGTCTCCAGCCCGCCCCCGGGAACGGCGGCCTCCAGCCCGTCGTGGAACACCTCGCCCTGCGTCACCTCGGCCAGGCTCTGCCACGGCGCCGACAACCAGTCCAGCAGCGACACCCCCTCACGCGGATCGAAACCCAGCCGCTCCACCAGCCACGATCCCAGCTCCGTCACCGCCACCCCGGGCTGCACGCTGCCGTGATAGCCGAACACGGTCGGAAAACCGCCGAACCGCTCCGGCAGGCCCGCCACCACCTTCGCCCGCACCTCGGGCGCCATCCCGGGCGCCACGAACACCAGCACCCGCGGCCCCCAGTCATGATCGGCCGAGCGGGCCGTGTCGAACTCCAGCACCTCCGACCCCGGCCCGATCAACGCCGCACTGTGCGCGACCCCGGACACCAAAGGCGCCACCACCTCGCCGTAGAAGGCGCGGGACAACTCGATACCTGGTACAAAATCGGACATCACGCCGTCAACTCTGCCCCAGCGCCGCCCGAACCTCACCCGATTTTCCCGGCGCCCGCCCTGGAGTCAGCCGGCGACGTGAGAGGCCATCACCCGCCGGCGCCGGTAGCCGATCCGCTCATAGACCGTGACGGCCGCCACGTTGCCGTCGTCGACCATCAGCGCCGCCCGCCCGTAGGCGGCCAGCAACTCCGCCGACGCCCACCGGCACACCTGATCGGCCAGCCCACGCCCCCGCATGCCCGCCTTCGTCGCCACCCCGGCCAGCAGCCCCACGCTGGGCGCCGGCCAGGCGTCGGCCGCCACCGCCGCCAGCTCGCCGCCGACGCGCACCCCGGCCCACCGCCGCACCCCGGCGATGCCGGGCACCGCGTACGAGTCGGGCGCATCAGCCGCCAGCAGCGCCGCGACCTCGTCCTCGGCCTCCGGCTCCAGCCAGCCCACCCCGCCGGGAGCGGGGCCGTCCAGCGCCGGCAGGCTCATCCAGGAGAACGTCCCGGACTCGCGCAGGCCGTCGAGCTTGGCCGTCACCTCGCGTACCAGCTCCAGCTCCCCGAACGGCCGGTAGGAGGGCCCCAGCTCGGCCAGCGCGTACCCGACCAGCTCCACCGCGTCCGAGGCCGCACCCCACACCCCCAGCCGGTCGCGGCGCGAGGCCCCCGGGCCGGCGGCCACCACCGCCCCGCCCAGCGCCCACGCCCGCGCGCCGCCGCGCAGCCCCTGCGCCACCCACACCAGCAGGTCGTCGTCACCGCACGCGGCGCGCACCTCGGCGTCGTCGCGTAACTCCCGTATCGCCACAGCTCGTTACAGGATGGCGCCGGGCCGGTAAGCCGCCGCCTCCGGGTGCGCCGTCACGACCTCGCCCACCTGCCGGGCCACGGCCTCCACCTGATCGGCGGCCGCGCCGGTGAACGACACCTGGTCGGCCAGCAGCGCCTCCAGCCGGACCCGGTCCAGCGGGAAGCGGGTGTCGGCCGCCAGCAGGTCGAGCAGCTCGTTGCCGGCGCCGCGCGAGCGCATCGCCAGCGCCGCCCCCACCGCGTGCTCCTTGATCAGCTCGTGCGCGCTCTCCCGGCCCACCCCGGCCCGCACCGCCGCCATGAGCATCTTCGTCGTGGCCAGGAACGGCAGATAGCGGTCCAGCTCGGCGGCGATGACCGCCGGGAAGGCGCCGAACTCGTCCAGCACCGTCAGCATCGTCTCCACCAGCCCGTCGAAGGCGAAGAACGCGTCCGGCAGCGCCACCCGGCGCACCACCGAGCACGACACGTCACCCTCGTTCCACTGGTCCCCCGCCAGCTCGCCCGCCATCGAGGCGTAACCCCGCAGCACCACGGCCAGGCCGTTGACGCGCTCGCAGGAGCGGGTGTTCATCTTGTGGGGCATCGCCGACGAGCCGACCTGCCCCTCCTTGAACCCCTCGGTGACCAGCTCGTGCCCGGCCATCAGCCGGATCGTCTTGGCCAGCGACGACGGCGCCGCCGCCAGCTGCACCAGCGCCGTCACCACCTCGAAGTCCAGCGAACGCGGATAAACCTGCCCCACGCTGGTGAAGCGGTGCGCGAACCCCAGGTGCGCGGCCACCTTCTCCTCCAGCTCCGCCAGCTTGCCCAGGTCGCCGTCCAGAAGATCGAGCATGTCCTGCGCGGTGCCCACCGGCCCCTTGATCCCGCGCAGCGGGTAGCGGCCGATCAGCTCCTCCAGCCGCCGGTAGGCCACCAGCAGCTCGTCGGCCGCCGACGCGAAACGCTTGCCCAGCGTGGTCGCCTGCGCCGCCACGTTGTGCGAACGCCCGGCGACCACCGTGGCCTTGTGCTCCTCGGCCAGCGACGCCAGACGCCCCAGCAACGCCACCACCCGGTCACGCACCAGCAGCAGGCTGTCACGGATCTGCAACTGCTCGACGTTCTCGGTCAGGTCACGCGAGGTCATCCCCTTGTGCACCTGCTCGTGCCCGGCCAGCGCGTTGAACTCCTCGATGCGCGCCTTCACGTCGTGCCGCGTCACCCGCTCACGCGCCGCGATCGACTCGACGTCGACCTGCTCGACCACCTTCTCGTAGTCGTCGACCGCGCCCTGCGGGACCGTCACCCCCAGCTCGGCCTGCGCCCGCAACACCGCCAGCCACAACCGCCGCTCAGCGATGATCTTGTACTCGGGGGACCACAGGCGGGCCAGGTCCGGCGAGGCATAACGCGAGGCCAGGACATTCGGGATACGCGGCTTGGACGTCACGTCGGACAAGTCTATTCACACGCCCGCGCCCGCACGGCACCAGGCCACGCGAGCGCCGCGATCACGCCCCGGCTAGAAGGCGCCGACATAGGCCGCCAGGTGCTCACCGGTGAGGGTGGAGCGGGCCGCGACGAGATCGGCGGGCGTGCCCTCGAACACGATCCGGCCGCCGTCGTGACCGGCGCCCGGGCCGAGATCGATGATCCAGTCGGCGTGCGCCATGACCGCCTGGTGGTGCTCGATGACGATGACCGACTTGCCGGAGTCGACCAGCCGGTCCAGCAGGCCCAGCAACTGCTCGACGTCCGCCAGGTGCAGGCCGGTCGTCGGCTCGTCCAGGACGTACACGCCGCCCTTGTCGGCCATGCGGGTGGCCAGCTTGAGCCGCTGCCGCTCGCCGCCGGACAGCGTGGTGAGCGGCTGGCCGAGGCTCACATAGCCGAGCCCGACGTCGGCGAGCCGGCCGAGGATGGCGTGCGCGGCCGGCGTACGCGCCTCACCGGCGCCGAAGAACTCCTCGGCCTCGGCCACCGGCATCGCCAGCACCTCACTGATGTCACGGCCGCCGAGGCGGTGCTCCAGCACCGAGGCCTGGAACCGCTTGCCGTCACACTCCTCGCACACCGTGGAGACGCCCGCCATCATCGCCAGGTCGGTGAAGATGACGCCGGCGCCGTTGCACGCGGGGCAGGCGCCCTCGGAGTTGGCACTGAACAGCGCCGGCTTCACCCCGTTGGCCTTCGCGAACGCCTTGCGGATCGGGTCGAGCAGGCCGGTGTAGGTCGCCGGGTTGCTGCGCCGCGAGCCGCGGATCGCACCCTGGTCGATCGACACCACACCCGCGCCGGCCGGGATCGACCCGTGCACCAGCGAGCTCTTGCCGGAGCCGGCGACACCGGTGACGACGGCCAGCACCCCGAGGGGGATGTCGACGTCGACCTCGCGCAGGTTGTTCGCGCTCGCGCCGCGGATCTCCAGCGTGCCGGTGGGCTTGCGCACGCTCTCCTTGAGGGCGGCCCGGTCGTCGAGGTGGCGGCCGGTGACGGTGCCGCTGGCCCGCAGCCCCTCCACGGTGCCCTCGAAGCAGACGGTGCCGCCCGCCGTACCGGCGCCGGGGCCCAGGTCGACGACGTGATCGGCGATCGCGATCGCCTCCGGCTTGTGCTCCACGACGAGCACCGTGTTGCCCTTGTCGCGCAGCCGGCGCAGCAGGTCGTTCATCCGCTGGATGTCGTGGGGGTGCAGGCCGATGGTGGGCTCGTCGAAGACGTAGGTGGTGTCGGTGAGCGAGGAGCCGAGGTGGCGGATCATCTTGACCCGCTGCGCCTCGCCGCCCGACAGCGTGCCCGCCGGCCGCTCCAGCGACAGGTAACCCAGACCGATCTCCACGAACGACTCCAGCGTGCGCAGCAGCATCGCCAGCAGCGGCGCCACCGACGGCTCCTCGAGGCCGCGAATCCATTCGGCCAGGTCGCTGATCTGCATCGAGCACGCGTCGGCGATGTTGACGCCGTCGATCCGCGAGGAGCGGGCCGCCTCGCTGAGCCGGGTGCCGTCGCACTCGGGGCAGGTGGTGAAGGTCACGGCCCGGTCCACGAACTCCCGGATGTGCGGCTGCATCGCCTCCCGGTCCTTGGACAGGAACGACTTCTGGATCTTGGGGATCAGCCCCTCGAAGGTGAGGTTCACGCCCTCGACCTTCACCTTGGTCGGCTCCCGGTAGAGGAAGTCCTGCATCTCCTTCTTGGTGAAGTCGCGGATCGGCTTGTCCGGGTCGAGCAGGCCGGACTCGGCGTAGACCCGCACGGTGAAGAAGCTGTCGGACTTCCAGCCCGGGATGGTGAACGCGCCCTCGGCCAGCGACTTGGAGTCGTCGTAGAGCTGGGTGAGATCGATGTCGGAGACCGCGCCCCGGCCTTCGCAGCGCGTGCACATGCCGCCGGTGCGGGTGAAGGTCTGCACCTCCGTCCTCTTGGCGCCGCGCTCGACGGTGATCGCGCCGCTCGCCCGTACCGAGGGGACGTTGAAGGAGAAGGCGTTGGGCGAGCCGATGTGCGGCCGCCCGAGCCGGCTGAACAGGATGCGCAGCATCGCGTTGGCGTCGGTGGCGGTGCCGACCGTGGAGCGGGGGTCGGCCCCCATGCGCTGCTGGTCGACGATGATCGCGGTGGTCAGCCCGTCCAGCACGTCGACCTCGGGCCGCGCCAGCGTCGGCATGAAGCCCTGCACGAACGTGCTGTACGTCTCGTTGATCATCCGCTGCGACTCCGCGGCAATCGTGTTGAACACCAGCGAGCTCTTGCCCGAGCCGGAGACCCCCGTGAACACCGTCAGCCGGCGCTTCGGAATCTCGATGCTGACATCCTTGAGGTTGTTCTCGCGTGCGCCGTGCACGCGGATCAGATCGTGGCTGTCGGCAACGTGCGGCGCAGGCGACTGCGGGTCCGTCCTCGTGGCCTTGCTCATCGTCTCTCCATCTGTCGGGCAGGACCGCCTGGCTCGATCCGACCAGTTTCGAGCATTATGTCTGGTTTTTTGGTGTCAGCACGGTGAGCGGGAACCCCCCGCTCACTGGTCCTGAAGCAGCCCCAGCACGTTGCCATCGGCGTCGGTCACGGTGGCCACCAGACGGCCGCCGCCGACGTCGCGCACGGCGTCCTTCACGGTGGCACCGGCAGCGGTCACCTCAGCCAGCTTCGCCTCGATGTCCGGCACGTGCCAGTACGCCACCGGCGAGGTCATCGCCTGCGGTCCACCGGCCGGCACCAGCCCGATGTGCTGGCCCTCGGCCTCGAAACCGACGTAGTAGGGCCCGTCGGCCACCGGCTCGACGCCCAGCAGCGCCGCGTACACCGCCTTGGCCTTCGCCAGGTCCGCCACCGGGTGCAGCACCGTCTTGATCCCCTGGGTGGAAGAGTCGCTCATGGTTCACTCCTGTTCGAAAAGGTGAGGTCTGTGCTGGTCACGCTAGCCGCACCGTACCGATGCGCGCTTCTCCATTCCTGACCGGTCGCGCCCGGATCCTGTGAGAAACTGACCAGGTGAGACGGCAGGACCTCGACGATCTCGTCCGGCTGCGGCGGGCCCGCGACCGGATGGACCGCGACTACGCCGAGCCCCTCGACGTCCCGGCGCTGGCGCGTGACGCCCTGATGTCGTCGGGCCACTTCTCCCGCAGCTTCCGCGCCGCCTTCGGCGAGACGCCCTACAGCTACCTGATGACCCGCCGCATCGAGCGCGCCAAAGCACTGCTGCGGCGCGGCGACCTCTCCGTCACCGAAGTCTGCTTCGCGGTCGGCTGTACGTCACTCGGGTCGTTCAGCACCCGATTCACCCAGCTGGTCGGCGAGAGCCCCAGCGCCTACCGGGCCCGCGACCACGACCACGCCGCCGACATCCCCGCCTGCATGGCCAAGATCTACACGCGACCGGTCAGGAACGGAGAAGCGGGCCCCTCCACCCGCCCATAAAGTGAAGCGCATGGACATCAAGCTCTCCACCTGCTTCATCGCCGTCGACGACCACGACAAGGCGCTCGCCTTCTACCGCGACGTCCTCGGTCTTGAGGTACGCAACGACGTCGGGTACGAGGGAATGCGCTGGGTGACCATCGGGTCACCCTCCCAGCCGGACGTGGACATCGTCCTCGAACCACCACTCGCCGACCCCAACGCCTCACCGGCCGACAAACAGGCCATGGCCGAGCTGATGGCCAAAGGCCTGCTGCGCGGCATCATCTTCACGACGGACGACTGCGACGCCACCTTCGAGCGCATCAGCGCCGCCGGTGGCGAGGTGCTGCAGGAGCCGATGGACCAGTTCTACGGCGTCCGCGACTGCGCCTTCCGCGACCCCGCCGGCAACATGCTGCGCTTCAACCAGACCCTCGCCAAGTAAGCCCCGCGGAGCAGCACAGCCGCCCCATTGTCGGGGCTTTGGAGGTTGCTCTTGCCCGGTCGGTTGTCCACAGTCCCACGCCCTTTACAATGTAGATTCGTAAGCTGGGGCGCATGATAAGTGCATGACGAGCGACGACACCCCCCTGGACGGGGCCGCCGCATGGCGGGCCCTGACGCCGCTGATGGACCTGATGACCCCGATGGCACTCCGGGTGGCCGTGACCCTGCGGCTGCCCGACCTGGTGGACGAGCACGGCTCCGGCCTCGACGACCTGGCCTCCCGCGCCGGCGCCGACCCCGACGCGCTGGGCCGGGTGCTGCGCCACCTCGTCGGCCGCGGCGTGTTCACCGAGCCCCGGCCCGGCACGTTCGCGGTGAACGCGACCGCCGCCCTGCTGCGCCGCGACCACCCGTCCGCGGCGTGGCGGTGGCTGGACCTGGACGGGTTCGGCGGCCGGATGGACCTGGCCTTCACCGGCCTGCAGGACACGGTGCGGACCGGCCTGCCCGCCTGGCCGGCGGTGTTCGGGGCGCCGTTCTGGGACCACCTCGACGCCGATCCCGAGCTGAGCGCGTCCTTCGACGCGACGATGGCGGTCAACGCCGCGGGCCGCGAGCTGGCGGAGGGCTACGACT
The DNA here is from genome assembly GCF_053603495.1 of Nonomuraea sp. NPDC004186. Classification (NCBI taxonomy): domain Bacteria; kingdom Bacillati; phylum Actinomycetota; class Actinomycetes; order Streptosporangiales; family Streptosporangiaceae; genus Nonomuraea; species Nonomuraea sp. NPDC004186. The sequence goes on from NZ_JBSGFQ010000017.1 coordinate 143,601, forward strand.
GGCCGGCGCTGGGCCGGGTGGCCGACGTCGGCGGCGGCACCGGCAGGCTGCTGGCCGAACTGCTGCTGCGCCACGACGGCCTGCGCGGTCTGCTGATCGACCTGCCGGACACCGTCTCACGCGGACAGCGCTACCTGGCCGAGCACGGGCTGGCGGACCGGTGCGAGACGGTCGGGCGCAGCTTCTTCGACGAACTGCCCACCGGCGCCGACGCGTACGTGCTCAACCGGGTGCTGCACGACTGGGCCGACGCCGAGGCGACCGCCATCCTGCGCCGCTGCGCCGGCGCCGCGGGCCCGCACGGACGGGTGCTGATCCTCGAGTCGCCCAGCACCTCGGAGGTCGATCCGGCCATGTTCGCGGAGATGAACCTGCGGATGCTGGTCCTGACCGGCGGCCGGGAACGGACGGTCGACGACTACCGGACGCTGGCCGCGGCCGCCGAACTGCGGGTCGCCGCCGTGCACGACATCCCACCGTGGCACACCGTCATCGAGTGCGTCCCCGCCACCTGACGATCCTCGCGCGGCCCGGATTGTCGGTGGCCTGTGCCAGAGTGGGCGCCATGCTCGCGATCACGGTGCAGACGGAGAACGGACAGCGACACGTCCGGGCCACCGCGCACGAGCTTGCCGACCTCGTCGGTTAGGCCGGCGCGGAAGCCGCCGGGCCTGTTGGCGGCGGCGGGTTCAGGCGCGCTTCGGTTCGTAGTGCAGCGCGGTGATCCCGCAGTCGAACGGCCGGGCCGCGACCAGGCGCAGCCGCTTGTAGTCGCCGGCGTCGCCGAACACCGGCATCCCGGAGCCGATGGCGACCGGGTTGACGAACAGGTGGAGCTCGTCGAGCAGCCCCTGGGCGATCAGGCTCGACACGAGCGTGCCACCACCATAGGCGATCATGTCGCCGCCCGGCCGGGCCTTGAGCCCGTTGACGATCTCGGCGAGGTCGCCGCCCGCGACCGCGGCGTTCTCCCAGGGCGACTCGGTGAGGGTGTTGGAGATGACGACCTTGGGCGTGTCGTTCATCTTGTCGATGGACTTCTGGTCCTCGCCCTCCGGCCCGGCCGCCCACGCGGGGATGAACCCCTCGGCGAGCCTGCGGCCCAGCACGATGCAGTCGACGGGGTCGGTGAGCGCGTCGATGTAGGCGTTGATGTCGTCGGTCCACGGGAAGTTCAGCCAGTCCATCTCGCCCTTCGGGCCGGCCATGTAGCCGTCGACGGTCATCTGGACCTGGAGTTTGAACGTGCGCACGAGGTGCTTCCTTCCGGGCCGAGGGGTGGTGATCCAGAGCGTAGCGGCGCGCCCGTACGACCCGCTCGAGATTCCCTCCGCTCAGACCAGGCACCCGTCCTGGCCCTGGTCGTGGAGCCCGGCCGCGCTCTCCACGATGCGCCGGTAGTCGGGGCACTGGGTGAAGTCGTCGGCCGTGCACCGCATAAGGTGCTCGATCAGCGCCTTGGACGCCGCGAGCTCCCGCTGACGTTCCTCCAGCTCGGCGTGATGGCGCTGGAGGAGCGCCTGGCGTTCGGCCAGGCCGTAGGCGCCGAGCATCTCCCGGATCTGCTCCAGGCTCATCCCGCCCGCCTTCGCGCGGATGATCGTCAGGACGCGGATGACGTGGTCGCGGGTGTAGCGGCGGCGGCCGCTCACCCGGGCGGCCGGGGTCAGCAGGCCCATCGCCTCCCAGTGGCGCAGGACATGCGGCGCGAGATCGAACCGCTCGGCCAGCTCTCCGATCTGCATGAACTCGCTTGACCTCATGTTGACATTAACTTGCAGAGTTGCCTCCACGTCAAGCGATCATCGCTTTGGAGGCGAGCTCGGCCGCGCGGAGCCGGCCGCCTGCCCGTCGGTCCAGGCGCGGCACGGCACGGTCACCGGGGCGCGCGCCCTGGACGACGGCGGCTTCCAGGCGGCTGGAGCTGCCCGGGGCTTCCACGTGGAGCTGCCCGGTGGCAAGACGGCCTGGGCGCGGCGGCCGCTGCCTGCCACCACCACCGGGCCGGCCGACGAGCTGCCCGGCCCGCGCGGGATGCGGGCGCCGTGGGGCCGCATCCGCCTTCCACTGCCCGTACTGCCACGGCTACCAGTGCGCCGGCAAGCACGTCGCGGTGATCGGCGCGGACCAGCGGCCTTCCTGGTGCAGTGGCGTGGTGTGGGGGCCATCGCGACCGTAGAGGACAGGCGCTTATGCCTTCAAAGACCGGCTTTGCCATGAACAGATAACTCGAACTGCACACTCCATCATGCCACCCAGAGCATAACGCCATAGCAATATTAATCTTAGACAAGATAACTCCAGAGCCATAGCGTCGGAGGTGTGAGAAGCCAAGATTCCGCCGCGAAGGGAAGGGCTGGGGTAGCGATGCCCACGCAACGCGAGGTAGATGAAGCCAAGATCCGCCAGCTGGTCGGCAAGATCGTCGAAGGGCTCCAAGGCAAGGATCTCGAGGGTCTGAAGCGGCTTTACGCAACGGACATCGTGTCCTTCGACATCGAGCCGCCGCTCCAGCATGTGGGGATCGAGGCGAAGCTCAAGAACTGGGCGCCCGTGTTCACGTTCTTCGAGCGTGTGACTTATGAGGTTCGCGACCTGGCGCTCACTGTGGGCGATGATGTGGCGTTCGGGCACGCGTTCGCTCGTCTCAGCGGCACGCTGAAGAACGGGACGGCGACGAGCGGTATGTGGGTCAGGGTCACCTACTGCCTCCAGAAGATCGACGGCACCTGGTTGATCGTGCACGACCAGGTCTCGGTGCCGCTCGACATCTCCAGCGGCAAAGGCGTTGTCGATCTCGAGCCCTGATCCTGCCACCCCACTCCCGCCTGCGCCGCGTCGCCGCGGCACCCCATCCATGGAGGAAAGCCATGATCCCCGTCCCCGCGACCGTCGAGATCCCGGGTTATCTGGTCGGCACCTGGAAAGCCGACCCGGTGCACTCCGAGATCGCTTTCACCGTCCGTCATCTCATGATCAGCAAGACGCGTGGCCGGTTCACCACCTACGACGTCACGATCGTTACAAGCGAGGACCTGCTGGCCTCGTCGGTGGCCGCGACGATCGACCTCGCGTCCATCGACACCGGCCACGAAATTCGTGACAACCACCTGCGCACCGCCGACTACCTCGAGATCGACAAGTACCCGACGATGAGCTACCGCTCGACCGGCATCCGCCAGACCCGCGACGGTTGGGCCATCGACGGTGAGCTGACGTTGCACGGCGTCACGCGGCAGGTACCGCTGGCCGTCGAGGTGAACGGGTTCGGCTCGGACCAGTGGGGTGCACAGCGGGCCGGCTTCTCCGCGACTGCGGAGATCAACCGGCGCGACTTCGGCATTGACATCAGTACCCCGATGGAGGCCGGTGGCGTCGTGGTCGGCGACAAGGTGTCGATCAGCCTCGAGGTCCAGGCCGTTCTCCAGAAGTGACCCGGCCCGGACGGGCGGCCCGCAAGGCCCCCATCCACCGATCGTGTGGTGTCCCGATTCCGCCGTTCGACCGAGCGGGATCGGGACACCGCCCCTGCGGTTCAGCGCCTCGTCGAGCTCAGGAGGATTGCCATGAGCACTGATCCCGGCATCGTCATCATCGGGGCAAGCCTGGCCGGCGCGAAGGCCGCCCAGGCCCTGCGGCTCGACCACGGCTACGACGGGCCGATCACCCTCGTCGGCGACGAACCCCACCTGCCGTACCAGCGCCCTGCCCTGTCCAAGGGCTACCTCCTGGGCACCACGAGGCCCGCTGACCTCGATGTCCTGAAGCCGCAGTTCTACGCCGACCAGGACGTCACTCTGGCACTCGGCGCCCCCGCCACCGCCCTCGACCTGGACGCCCGGCGGGTACGGCTGGGCGACGGCACGGAGTTCCCCTTCGCCCGGGTGCTGATCGCCACCGGCGCCCGCCCGCGCCGCCTCCGGGTGCCGGGCGCCGATCTCGACGGCGTCTGCTACCTGCGCAACCGCGACGACAGCGAACGCCTGGCCACGGCCCTGAGCGCGGCCGGCGATGTCGTCGTCATCGGCGCCGGCTGGCTCGGCTCCGAACTCGCGGCCGCCAGTCGTACCTTCGGCAACCACACCACCGTCATCGACCCCCTGCCCACACCGCTCTACCACGTGCTGGGCGACCGGATCGGGGGCCTCATCGCCCGCCGGCACCGCGACCACGGCGTGAACCTGCTCCTCGGCGACGGCGTCGAGGCCATCCTCGGCACGCAATCGGTCGAAGCCGTCCAGACCATCACCGGACGGACGATCCCCGCCGACCTCGTCATCGTCGGCGCCGGCGCCGCCCCCAACACCGAACTCGCCCAGGCAGCGGGACTGCACGTCGACGGCGGCATCCTCACCGACGAGCACCTGCGCACCTCGCACCCGGCCGCCGTGGCCGCCGGCGACGTCGCCCGCCACCAGCACCCGCGCTACCTGAACCCCGTACGGATCGAACACTGGGACAACGCCGTGATCCACGGCACCGCCGCCGCGGCCACCATGGTCGGCAAGCCCTCGACCATCGGCCACGTCCCCTACTTCTTCTCCACCCAGTACGGTTCCACCCTCGAATACCTCGGACTCCCCACGACCTGGGACCGCATCATCACCCGCGTCGAGCACGCCACTCACGGATTCACCGCGTTCTGGCTCGACCGCCGCATCCCCGTGGCCGCCCTGACCATCGACAACCGGGGCGCCGCCGACCACCTGCGCACCCTCATCGCCACCGGGCACCCCGCCGACCCGCAACAGCTCGCCGACCCCGACACCCCCTTGCCGAACCTCCTGCCGAACGCGCCGAGCCGTACCTCGTGAGACCCTTTCGTACGACAGGCCAAAGGGGCCGAACCAGGCCAGGGCGGCGTGAGTACCAGGCTGCTCTCTCGGCTGCGAGCCCCGCGGGCGGCTACCGACGGCGGAGGGCCGGTCGTCACCGCGCACCGCCCGATCGAAGCGGCGAGCGGATCACGCCTCACATCGTCGACGTCGCCGGCCGGACCCCCTCAGCGCTTCTCCTGTGGTTCGCCGGTGATCCAGTTCCAGTTGGCGATCGTGGTGCGCATCAGGCGGGCGGCGGTGGACAGGTGGCTGCCGGCGCCCCAGTACAGGGTGACCGCGCGTCGGCAGTCAGGGCTGTCGATGGGGACCCAGGCGGCGGGGACCCGCGTGGAGCCGGTCCGGGCGAAGGCGGGGACGAGACCGATGCCGAGCCCCGCGCTGATCAGGGCCGCGATGGCGCTGGGCTCGTCGACCTCGCAGACGATCTTCGGGGTATGGTCTCGTGCGGCGAAGAGCCGGTCCAGGAGGCGCCGTTGCCAGTGCCCTTTGCGGGCGCTGACGAAGGGCTCGCCGGTGAGCTCGTCGATGCTCACCGACGTACGGCTCGCCAGCGGATGGTCGAGCGGCGTGGCCAGACCAACCGCCTCATCGAGCAGCTGGACCGCCTCCAGGCCCTCAGCGGAAATCGGCTGGGAGGCGACGCACAGGTCAACGTCCTGGGCCCGCAGGTGACGGCCCATCTCCTCGGCCGCCATCCAGCGGAGTTCGACCTCGATGGTCGGGTGAGCTCGTTTGAAGGCCGCCAGCGGCCCGGTGAGCGTGAGGAAGGTCTCCGACGCAAGTCGTACGGTGCCCACACCCTCGCTGACGGCCTCGGCGACGGCTCGCCGCCCCGCATCCAGCTCCCCCAGGGAGCGTTCGACGTAATCGCGGAAGAGCTTGCCCGCGTCATTCAGCCGCAGCCGGCCGCTCCGGTCGAACAGCGGTGTGCGCAGCTCGCTCTCCAGCCGGGCGATGGTACGGCTCAGCGACGGCTGGGCGACGCGAAGCTCCTCGGCCGCGCCGCTGAGGTGCTCCAGCCGCGCCACCACCAGGAACTGCCTGAGCGAGTTCAACTCCATCACGTCTCCAGGTACATAGCACTCCGGCGATATCAACCATAGTCAAGATAGCCTGTGAGCCATAGTGTCTGGATCTGTTCGCACATCGAGGAGGCATGCGGCGAATGCCTCAGGATCGGTGCGACATGCCACGGGTCGGATGAGACCGAACACATCCCGATCACGGTAGCCGGACGGAGCGCAGATGTGACATTCGCGCTGCTGAGCCGCCTGGACCCGGCAGTCCGTACGTGCGGATCTGGCCGCCACCACCTCGGCCACGGCGTCCGTCCACGGGCTGGGCCTCTCGCTCGGCGTGGCGATCTTCGGCAACCTCCTGACCCGGGAACTCCAGGGCCGCGCCCCGAGCCCGGAGGCGACCGCGACGGCCATCCCCGACGTCCTGTTCTGGGGCGCGCCGGCCGCGGCCGTGCTGGTGGCGCTGATGATCCTGCTGCCCTCGCCCCGCGGTCAGGCGCTCAGCGAGTCGAGCAGCCGCAGGCGCTCGGCCGAGTCCGTCCCGGGCGCCGCGCCGAAAAAGATGATCCGCTGGCCGGGGTCGTCGGGCACGCGCATGGTCTCCTCGTTGAGCTCCAGCGGCCCGACGAGGGGATGGTTGATCCGCCGTACCGAGTAGGTGCACTCGGCGACCCGCTGGCCGCCCCAGACGCGGGTGAAGTCGGGGCTCTTGATGCTCAGCTCGCCGATCAGCTCGGCCAGCAGGGGATCGTCCGGCATGTCGCCGGTGGCCATGCGCAGGTAGGCGGCGACCTCGTCGGCGTGCGTCTCCCAGTCGGGATACAGGTCGCGCATGGCCGGGTCGAGGAACATCGTCTTGGCCAGGTTCACCCGCTGACCGGGGTTCAGGCCGTACAGCGCGTAGCCGAGCCGGTTGCCGCCGAGCAGGTCGAAGTACCTGCCGAGGATGATCGCCGCCTGGTCGGCGACCCCCTCCACCAGCGCCACCACCGACGGGCGCAGCTGCTCGGGGCCGTAGGGACGGCGCGCCACCTGCACCTGTTCGGGACGGGCGAGCCGCACCAGGTGCATGCGCTCATCGGCGGTCAGCCGGAAGGCGTTACCCAGCGCCTCCAGCACCGAGTCCGACATCTGATGGCTCTCGCCCTGCTCCAGGCGCGTGTAGTAGTTCACGCTGATCCCGGCCAGCTGCGCCACCTCGTCGCGGCGCAGGCCCGGCACCCGGCGCGCCGTGCCGTAGGTCGGCACGCCGCCGGCCTCGGGCGTCAACGCGGCACGGCGGGCGCGAAGGAACTCCCCCAGCTGCTCTCCCATGCCCCCATTGTCGCCACATCCGCCGGGCGCTCCCATCCCCTGGCATGGGTACCCAGGACAGGGGCAGGCACCCGCGCGAGAACGCCGCCAAGGTGAAGGCATGACCGACAAGAAGATCATCGCTGTGGTCGGGGCCACCGGAGCGCAGGGCGGCGGACTGGTCCGGGCCATCCTCGCCGACCCCGACGGACCGTTCACCGTCCGCGCCCTCACCCGCGACACCGCCTCCCCGCAGGCCCGCGCCCTGGCCGAGCAGGGCGCCGAGGTCGTGTACGCCGACCTCGACGACGAGGACAGCGCGCACCACGCCTTCGCCGGGGCCTGGGGCGCCTACGTCGTGACCAACTTCTGGGCCCGGCGCACCCCCGAGCAGGAGGCCGCCCGCGATGCCGCCCGCATGGAGATCGACCAGGCGCACGCGGCCGCCCGCGCCGCCAGGGCCGCCGCGCTCAGGCACGTCGTGTGGTCCACGCTCGAGGACACCCGGCCGCACTTCGCCCACCTGGGCCGCCGGGTGCCGACGCTGCTCGGGGAGTACGCGGTGCCGCACTTCGACGCCAAGGCCGAGGCCAACGCCGCCTTCACCGGTCTCGGCGTGCCGACCACGTTCCTGCAGACCACCTTCTACTACGAGGCCTTCCTCCAGGGACAGGGCCCGCACCGCGACGCGAGCGGCCGCCTCGTGCTGACCCTGCCCATGGCGGGCAACCCGATGTCCATGATCGCCGCCGAGGACATCGGCCGTACCGCACTCGGCATCTTCCGGCGGGGCCCGGAGTTCGTCGGCCGCACCGTGAGCATCGCCGGGGAGCACGCCGACGGCAAGGAGCTCGCGGAGAAGTTCACCACGTTGCTCGGCGAACCGGTGACCTACACGCCGCTGACCTACGACCAGATGCGGGCCGCCGGATTCCCCGGCGCCGTCGAGATCGGCAACATGTTCGAGTTCTACTCCGAGGCGTCCGCCTACTTCACCGGCGTACGCGACCTCGGCCTGGTACGCGAGCTCAACCCCCGGCTGCGCTCCCTCGACGACTGGCTGAACGAGCACCGCGACGAGATCACGGCCGCCATCTGACGGCCGCGGCCTACGATCACACTCCGTCTCCGGGGACCGGACGCCCCCGGAAGATCCGCCAGATCAACCACGCCTGCAGCAGACCGGCGCCGGCCAGGACCACGGTGAGCAGCACCGGGTTCGCGATCTGAGGCGGCACCAGGTCCCATCCCCACCAGATCAGCCAGCCGAGGGGGAAGGTGACGCCGACGAGCGCGACGCCGCTCAGCAGGATCGGATCCCGCACCGTCAGCAGGATCACCAGCGAGACCACGCCGAGAACCAGGACCAGAGCGGCGTAGACGACGGCGAGCACAGCCGCGACCTTGCCGTTCCTGTAACGGCGCATCCGACCACGTCCTTCACGGGAGACGACGGCGTCCACCCACGATCCTTTCACGGACGCCCGGCCACGACCCTCCTCGACGCCTCAAGCGCAGGGGCGGTGTCGCGCCCGCAGCTTCTCCCACGGCATGTCGAGGGCGAACCCGACGGCGTGGCCGAGCGCCGTCGCCTGCCCGGCCACGCCCGACCCTCGATGGCGGTGTCGTCGTCCCGTACTCCACCCGCCGTAGCCGCACCTCCCGATACCCCCCGGGGAGTATAGGGCGGTGACGTCACCGGGACGACGACACCACCACGCCCGGACCGCGATGCTCGACACCTCATCCGGAAGAAAGGCATCGCCCCATGTCATCGACCCTGGTACGGCACATCACCCCCGTCCTCCCGCACCGCGCCCGCGGCGTGGTGGCCGAGGTGTACGCGCAGGTCAACGCCGAGTTCAGCAGCATCGGACCGGCCGTGATGATGATGTCGCCCTCCCCCGAGCTCATGGCCGCGGGCTGGTCGCTCATGCGCGAGAGCCAACTGGCCGGCGACGTCCCTGCGCTGGAGAAGGCCGTCGTGGCGCTGGGCGCGGCACAGGCCAACGACCTCGACTACGACATCCAGGCGTTCCTGTCGGTGCTGCGCCTGCTGGGCGAGCCGCACCTGGCCGAGGCCATCGAACGCGGCGACCCGCCCGCCGACCCCAGGCTCGCCGCCCTGCTGGACTGGGCCGCCTCCACCGGAGTGGCCGCCCGGGAGCCGCAACGGCCCCCGTTCCCCGCCGGACCCGAAGCCGCCGAATTCCTCGGCACGCTCCTGTTCACGCACTTCGTCGACCGGGTCGCGGCCGCCATGCTGCCCGCCGGGCTGACCCCCGGCACCCTGGCCCCCGACGACGAACCGCCCTTCGACGGCGCCCCCGTCCTGCGCCCGCTCGACCAGGACCTGCGCCCCGGCGCCACGCTCCCCCTGCTGGACGGGCTGCCCACCGCGCCACCCCCGCCGTGGGCGGCCGACCACCCGATCGGCGCCGCGTACGCCGCCCTCACCGCCACCGCCGCCCAGGGCGCCGGCCTGCTCACCCCTGAGGCCGCGGACGTGACGGCCGAGGTGATCGCCGAGCACCGGGGCCGCCTGCTGCCGGTCGGCGACTGGCTCGACCGGCCGCTGGCGGGCCTGACACCGGACGAGCGGGCGGGAGCGCGGGTCGCGGTCCTCGCCGGTCTGGCGCCGCACGACATCACCGACGAGCACGTCGCCGCCTGGCGCGCCACCGACCGCCGCTTCAGCGACCACTGCACCGTCTTCCTGCTCGCCTACGGCGCCATGACCGCCGTCACCCACATCGAAGCCGACATGACCACCTGACAGAGATGATGTAGGTGAGCACCTCCCGTCAGTCCTGACCCACCCCCTGACTGACCTCGGGTCTTCAACGGGATCTGTCGGTCTGAGCGG
>NZ_JBSGFQ010000018.1:0-149267 GCF_053603495.1 Nonomuraea sp. NPDC004186
TCCAGGCGGCCAGGACCAGGGCGGGCACGGCCAGGTCGCCGGTCTTGACGGCGTTCACGACGGCGCTGGTGGGCAGCAGGTCCAGGGCCGGCCGCCGATCAGCATCGTGCCGCCCGGGCGCAGGCTGCGCTCCAGCAGCGCGACCGTGCCGGCAGTCCCGCCGCCGATCCACGTCGCGCCGACGCACGCCGCGACGTCGACCGGCTCCCCGGTCACGTACGTGGAGGCGTCCCCGTGCGTGAACGTCACCCGCTCGCCGACGCCGAGCTCGGCGGCTCGCTCGCGGGCGGCGGCGAGGAAGACGGTGCTGATGTCGACCCCGGCGCCGGTGATCCCGTGATCACGGGACCAGGTGCACAACATCTCACCCTTGCCGCAGCACAGATCGAGCACGGTGGCTCCGGGCCGCAGCCCGATCGCCGCGCCGAGCGTGGCCAGCTTCTCAGGGGTGAACGGGTCGATGATCCGGTGGCTGCTCTCCCGGATGGTGAAGCTACGTGACAGATCCAAGATCGTGAGTCCTTACATGTGATGGCTGATGTACCGGAACGGTCAGCTCATCGACACGCATAAAAGCAACTCCTCCGTCACGAGATGGTGATCGCGACCCTAGCCCTCCGCGGATTCCGGCGGCAATCGAATTTCCTCGTGCTCGTGCCCGTCTCCGTGTGCCTCGAGGAGGTCCAGGTAACCCTGTACGGCCTCCCACAGGTGGTGCTCGGGGTATCGCCCCAGGCTGCGGTGCCGCCGGCGCCACTGCCGGTCCCAGTACGAGTCGCGTACGGCACGCAGATGGTCCAGCGCCGCCCGCAACTCCCCGGCGACCTGGGCGGGCTCCTCCTGAGGCCGGGACGTCACCTCACGCACCCGGTCGAAGCGCCGCTCGGCCAGCGCGTCGAGCACGTCCTGCTCGGGCCCGTCCAGCGACCAGAACCGCACCGCGTCGTGGATGCGATGGTTCTCCACCGGATCCAGGTGGGAGCGCCACCAGTACGCGACCCCGCCCTGGTCCAGCCGGAGGAAATCGACCAGCCACGCGGTGCCGGGCGGCTGGGAGCCCCAGGTCACCTCCTCCGGCGGGAGGTTCAGCACCAGGACGATCTCGAGGTGATCGACGGGGTCGGCGCCCGCGAGCAGGTCGCCGAAGACGTACGCGGCGCGCAGGAAGGGTTCGTCCGCCGGCACGCGGCGGGTCTGCTCGCAGGCCTGGGCGAGCTGCCGCAGCCTCTCCACCGCTCGCCGGTAGCGCATCCTCCGCTCGCCTCCCTGTCCCGGACTCGCGACCCAGCGTACGGTCTCCCCACCCCCCTCCAGCAGCCCCGCCCGCTGCCCCCCTGCCCCCTGCCGCCCCCTCCTGCCGCCGGCCATCCCCGACCACCAGCCGCCTCAGACCGTCGGCCACCCCCAACCCCCAGCCGTTCCTCGACCGTCGGCCGCCCTCATGCCGCCGGCCGCTTCGGCCCGGTCACCCGCGCATGGCCGCCGGTTGTCAGGGACGGCGCGCCAGGGCCGGTGCCTGGTAGGCCCATTGCCAGGCCAGCTCCAGCGGTCCTCGGCTGAACCGGCGCAGCCACAACGACGACAGCACCATGAACAGCACGCAGATCCCGGCCCACGCCACCGGCACCCACCACGGCCGGAGCCCGTCGAACCGGTCCGCCAGCCCCAGACCCCAGCCGTAACAGAGGACACTGGCCGCCAGATTCTGGAAGACGTAGCAGGACAGCGCCGTACGCCCCACGTTCGTGATCCCCCTCCTGAGCACGCCCGGCGCACCACGCATGCCGAGCACGATCGAGGTGATCAGCCCCAGCAGACCCAGGGCGACCAGCGGCGCCACGAGATAGCGGTCGACGGCGAACCAGGCTGGCCCCGCGAAGGAGGTGGCCAGGTTCAGCGGCACACCGACGCCGAGGCCGATGACGATCAGCTTCCTCCGCAGGCCCGCGCCGTCCTCCTCGAAGACGCCGGCGCGCAACAGGCGGGCGCCGAGCAGGAACAGCACGATGCCCATGGGGATGATGAACACCAGCTCCGCACGGAAGACGGCGACATGCCGCAGACGGAAGGCGACCTGGTCGAGCCAGCCGTCCTGGGGGTAGATCGGGGTGCCGCCACCCGCCGGCCCCGCCATCAGGGCTGCCGTGATCAGAGTCACCATGGCGACGTGCACCGCCCCCGCGGCGACCATCCAGGCGGTGACCGCGCGGCGGCTCCTGCCCACCAGGTACGCCACGATCATCGAGGTGATCGCGTACCCCATCAGCACGTCGAACTCGAAGACCAGCACGTAGTGCAGCGCCCCCTCGACGAACAGCAGCGTCGCGCGCCAGAGATACCTGCCCGGCCACGTCAGCCCGCGCCGGACCGCGCTGCGGTACTGCAGCTCCAGGCCGACGCCGAAGAGCAGGGTCAACAGCCCGAGGAACTTGCCGTTGGACAGGAATCGCAGGAACGTCTCCACCACACCGGCCCCGCCCCCGAACTGAAGGAACTCGGCGGACCCGCCTGGCGCGGTGAAGATCCAGATGTTCGTGCCGAGCGTGCCCATGATGGCCACGCCGCGCAACACGTCAAGCGCGTCGATACGTCTGGTCACACCCTCAAGCCTGGTGGCGCGGTGGCTGCTCCCTGTCGTCCCGGCGGGCGAAATGAGCCGTACATCGATCGATGTACGGCTTTACATCTTTGGTCACTCCCCGAAGCCACCATCAGCAGCAACCGCCGATGACGCGGCCCTGCGACGTCGTTCAGTCTCCCCGGCGAAACGGGCGGCCAGGTCAGGGACTCGTGCACCGATAGGCGGAAGGAGTCTGGGTGTCGCCGTTGGGGCGGCTGGCCTGGAAGCCGAACGTCGTGCTCTGGCCAGGCGCGAGCGTGCCGTTGTGACCGGCGTTCCTGACCGTGACGGTCTGGCCGCTGACGGTCAGCGTGGCGTTCCATGAGCCGGTGACGGCGTGCCCGCTGGGCAGCGTGAACGTCACCGTCCAGCCCGTGGTCGTGGCGGTCCCGGTGTTGGCGACCGTGACCGGCTGGATCACGTAGCCGGTGCTCCACTGGGTCTGGGTGGTCGGCGTGGCCGTGCATCCGCCGGTGGTGCCGCCCGGACCGGTGGTGACCGTGACCGTGTTGGACACCGGCGACAAATTGCTCGCCGCGTCGCGGGCGCGTACCTGGTAGCGGTAGGTGGTGGCGGCGGTCAGCCCGGTGTCGGTGAACGAGGCGGTCGCCGCGGTGCCCACCTGCGTGAAGGTGCCGCCGGACGAGCCCGGCGCGCGCAGGACGTCGTAGCCGGTCACGCCGACGTTGTCGGTCGAGGCGGTCCACGTCAGCGTGGTGCCGGTGGAGGTGGTCGCGGAGGCGGCCAGGTTGCCGGGGGCGGTCGGCGGGGTGGTGTCGGTTCCGCTCGTGGCGGGCGGGATGCGGATGATGCGGTCGTCCTGGGCAACCGGTGTGCCGCGGCCGTCCCGGTTGCTGGTCGTCACCCAGAGCCAGCCGTCGGGTCCGAGCGCGACCGCGCGGAGGCGTCCGTACACGGACTGGAACTCGGCCACCGGCGTGCCGGGAGTGCCGCTGCCGGTCAGCGGCACCGTCCAGAGGCGCCGGCCGCCCAGCGCCGCGGCGAAGAGCGTGTTGTTGGCGTACGCGAGCCCGCTCGGCGACGCCTCGGCGGTCGTCCAGGTGACGATGGGGTTGCGGAAGGAGGAGTTGCCGCAGTTGCCTTCGCAGGTGGGCCAGCCGTAGTTGCCGCCCGCGACGATCTGGTTGATCTCGTCCCAGGTGTTCTGGCCGAATTCGCTGGCGTACATCCTGCCTTGGGAGTCCCAGGCCAGGCCCTGCACATTGCGGTGGCCGTAGCTCCAGACGCGGGATCCCGCGAACGGATTGTCCGAAGGCACCCCACCGGTGGGCGTCATGCGCAGGATCTTGCCGGCGGGGCTGTTGAGGTTCTGGGCGTTGCTGGTGTTGCTGGCGTCGCCGGTGCTCAGGTAGAGCATGCCGTCCGGGCCGAACGCCAGGCGGCCGCCGTCGTGGATGGTGGCGCTCGGGACGCCGGAGAAGATCACCGTCTGTGTCTGAGGGGCGCTCAACTGGAACCTGACCAGGCGGTTGTCCCCGGCGGTGCTGGTGAAGTACGCATACACCCAGCCGTCCCTGGCCGCGATGCCGAGCAGGCCGCTCTCACCGGAAGCGCTCACCCCGTTCACGGTGGCGACCTGAGTGGGGGTCTGGCCGGGCCGTACCTGGAGGATCCGCCCGGTGTTCCGCTCGGAGACCAGCGCGCTGCCGTCCGGCAGGAACGCCAGCCCCCACGGCACCTGCAACCCCGTGACGGACACCTCCGCCCTGGCGAAGTCGAAACCCCCGAGCACCTGAGCGCGTGCCTCGGGAGCGCTGACGATGAGGGCGATCAGGGCCAGAATCAGGGCAGGTACGACACGGGCGCGCATGACGGACTCCTTGACGGGATCACGTGTGCGGACTTCAGCACCGTAGGCATCGCAACCGCGGGACCTCAATCGCCGCGACCCGCGCGTCCCGCCCATCTGCGACGACGGCCACGTGGTGACTGAAACTTTCAACGTCCGGCGCTTACGTATTCAACCCTGTCTCATCAGGCAGCCGGCTCCGGCCGGCCCGGTACTCACCCGGAAGAGCACCGACGAGGGTCACGGCAATGCCGCCGGCGGCTCCCACGATGATCACCTCCACCCCGCTCCTCACCCTGCCGCCGACGCCACGAACGCAGTCAGACCCGCCTGGGTACGAGGATGCGCCGCTCACGTGAGGCCATACGGCGCTTGATGGGCTCGCGCGAGTCCGGGTGGGTGTGCCACGCGTAGTCTGGAAGAGGGACGCTCGCCGGTCGAGCTCGACCATGACGCGGGAGACGGGTGAGCACACGCGCACTCGGGGGGTGAGCCCGATGAGGCCTCACGACGTCTGGTCCGCAGGCACCGCAGCAGTCGCAATAACAGCCGCACTGTTCACCGGCACACCAACAGCCACAGGGCACTTGCCCACCGGCACATCGACGGCCACGGGGCAGGCGGCCGGGTCGCGGCTCGCCCAAGAATGCACCCCTCCACCGCTGCCGGGCAAGGTGGTGGACGTCGACCTGACCGACACGACCGGCGCAGCGCCCATGCGCCTGACCGTGAAGCCGGCCAAGGTCACGGCAGGCACCGTGTCTCTCCGTGCCTCCAACACCGGCACCCTGGCCCACGAGGTGGTCGTACTGCCGCTCGCGGCGGGTAAGCCCATCGGGAAGCAGCCGATCGGAGCCGACAACCGCGTAAGCGAGACGGGCTCTATCGGCGAGGCGTCCCACAACTGCGCCGCAGGCGAGGGCGGAGGCATCGCCCCCGGGTCCGCAGGCTGGGCGACGCTGACCCTGCAGCCTGGACGGTACGAGCTGATCTGCAACTTCCCGGGGCACTACGCCATGGGCATGCGCGCAGAACTCGACGTCACCCAGTAACCCACATACCAACCAGCAACCAGCCGAGCCAGCTCCACCCCAAAACCACACCACCCACGCCAAGCCAAATACCGTCACCCCTTCACACCCACCCCAGCCTTCACCCGCTCGCCCCAGCCTTCGTCTGGCCGCCCCCAGCCGTCACCCGCTCGCCCCCAGCCTTCGTCCGCCCGCCCCCGGCCGTCACCCGCCCGTCGCCAGGCTTTACCCGCCGTCTACCGGCCTTGGCACGCCCGTCGCGGGTCTTCACCTGCCCGTCGCCAGCTTCCGCTCGCCGCTCACTGCCCTTCGCTCGCCTGAGCCCTGCACGAAGTCGGCACCGGGTTTCGGTCTGTCCGCCTCAGGCTTTGTGACACTGATCACCCCAACGCCTTATGCGGATTTGTCCACAGAACGTCGGAGACCACCTCACTAACGTCCTGCCTTGTCCGAAGAGATCCGTAAGACCAACCGGAGGCAGGTACCCATGAACACTTTCGAGCAGATCAGCAACGGGCGTATCCAGTGGCGGCGTGCAGTGGCCGGCGCGGCCATCGCGGCGCTGGCCTCGACCGCGGCCCTGGCCGTCACCTCGGCACCGGCCAACGCCGCCCCCGCCACGTTCACCAGCGCCAAGGTGGCCAACGCAAAGGTGGCCAGCGCGGCCAAGACGTACTACTTCACCGCAGTTCTTCTCGGCAAGAACGAGGTGCCGGAGGCCGGCAAGAAGGTCAACGACCGGAACGGCCTGGCAGCCGCCAAGTTCCGCATCAAGGGCAACCGCCTCTACTACTTCGTCCAGTGGAAGAAGGTCGCCAAGCCCACCGCCTTCCACATTCACCGGGGCAAGGCCGGCACGAACGGCCCCGTCGTCATCGACCTGCTGTCCAACGGCACCACCCGCGGCAACACGAGCTCCGGCTCCGTCCGCGTCAAGGACACCAGCGTCCTCAACGGAATCAAGAAGAACCCGAAGAACTGGTACGCCAACCTGCACACCTCCGAGTTCCCCGACGGCGCGGTCCGCGGCCAGCTCCACGGCGCCCACCACTGGTAAACATCCTGAAAGGTGCGCAGACCAGGGCCGAGCCGCAGCGCGGGCACGTCGGCGCGGCCCCCTTGCCCATCGAGCCAGACACCGAAGGGCCGCCGAGGTCAGAACCGGCGAACGTCGTCATCGGACGCCCAGACCTAGCAAACGAACGGCCCAGCACATCGGAGAAGACCTCGGACATCGGCCAGCTCAAGGGGGTGAGGACGGCGCCGAGATCCTCGAACGCGAGCACCGTGAACCCCGCAACCCCATAGCCCAGCAGCCCGCAACCCCGCGGGCACCGCGAACCCTGCCAGCACCGTGAGCACCGATCGCCGTGAGCACCGCGAGCACCGACCGCCGTGAAAGTAGGGAGCACCGCGAGCACCGACCGCCGTGAAGGTAGGGAGCACCGCGCGCACCGAACGAGCATCGAGAGCACCGAACGCCGCAAGCACCGCGAACGCCGCCTGCATCGCGAGCACCCGCGATGTCGGCGTCGGCGGCAACCGTCTGGAGCCAGGTATCCCCAGGAAGGCTGAGATCGGCCTGAGTCAAATGTCCAAAAGTGTCGGGTGACCTTTGATCGACATTCCCTGACGCTCGCGATCCGTTCGCTTACTATCTGATGTGCCCGTGCTGAGCCGGATATCGACAGGAGGCGACGAATGGTCGCGGAGTCCGAGACGTCGGTAATGGCACGGTGACGTTGCTCGCGGGCCGTTATCGGCTGCTTTCGCAGCTCGGCCAGGGCGGCATGGGCACCGTCTGGCGGGCGATGGACGAGCTCCTCCGACAGGAAGTGGCCATCAAGGAGGTCCGGCTCCCGTCGGATCTCGACGAGGCGTCGCGGGCCGAACTGGCCGAACGCACGCTCCGGGAAGCGCGCGCCGCGGCGACGCTGCGCTCCCACCCGTCCATCGTCACCGTGCACGACGTGGTCCTGGACGACGGCCGGCCGTGGATCATCATGGAGCTGGTACGCGGCCGCTCCCTCGACCGGGTCGTACGCGATGACGGCCCGCTGCCGCCGCACCGCGTAGCCGAGATCGGCATGCAGATGCTCGACGCCCTCGGTGCCGCGCACGCGTCCGGCATCCTGCACCGGGACGTCAAACCCGCCAACGTCCTGCTCCCCGACGACGGGCGGGTGCTGCTCACCGACTTCGGCATCGCGACGATCGCCGGGGACACCGGGCTCACGCAGACGGGGATGCTGACCGGCTCGCCCGGCTACATCGCCCCGGAGCGCCTGCGCGGCGAGGCGGACGGCCCGCTCGCCGACCTGTGGTCGCTCGGCGCCACGCTCTTCACGGCGGTGGAGGGCGGCCCGCCGTTCCCCCGCCCGAACGAGGCCGCGGTCCTGGCCGCCGTACTGATGCAGGAGCCCGCCCCTTTCCGGCTGGCCGGCCCGCTGGCACCTGTGCTGGCCGCGATCCTGGAGAAGGACCCGGTACGCCGCTGCTCCCCGGACGAGGTGGCCGGCTGGTTGAGGGCCCTCTCGCGGGGCGAGACGACAGACGTCCCGACTTCGCCACGGACGCGGACCGTCCCGGGCAGCCGCCCACGCCGGCGTCGCCGCGTCCAGGTCGTCGTGGGCGCCCTGCTCGCAGTGGTGCTGGTCGTGGCGGCAGGGGTGGTGGTCGTGCCGTACCTGTTCCCGAACGTCATCCGCCTACTCGGCGCCATGCTCGCGCCCCCCGTCACCTATACCTATTCCCCGCGGCCGACGTTCGGCTCGTCGCCGGAGGCCACCCCAGTCATCTCCCGCGACTTCGAAGCATGCGATCTGCTGACCAGCGCCCAGACGCGCTCGCTGTTCGGCGGTCCGATGAAGCGCCAGTTCCTGACCGACACCACCTGCTCCTGGTCCAATACGGACGCTTCCAGCCTGAACATCATGGCGTTCCGCTTGCCGAGCGCCTCCGCGGCCAACTTGACCCATGATCAGATGGTCAAATACATGGAGGACGAGCCGAAGCGCAACGAAAAGACCAAGATCCGCACGGGGCCGAAGGTCGGCGACGAGGCGTTCAGCTACACCCGGCAGGTGCCCAACTGGCCGTGGCGAGTCTACGAGACCAAGATCTCCTTCCGACTGTCGAACGTCGAGGTGACCATCACCGTCAGAGCCCGACGCTCCGGATTCGGCACCGCCGACCGCGCCGCCAAGCTCGTCGCCACAGCCCTCAACAAGTACCGCTAGCACCCGCCCGGACCACCAGACCTGCGCCACACCGACGGCTGGCCAGATCATGCGACTGCAGGTACCGCGTCATAAGGCGTGAAATCCGCCGCGGGCCTGGACGGACGAAGCCGGCGTGCGGCGCGGGGGCAGCGGTTGACGGGGGCGGGTCCGCGTGCTGCGGCACCGGGGGTCGGCCAGGCATCGGATGACCACGTTCCGGGCGACCATGCAGGCGGGCCACGCCGAGCCCGGTGAGCGTGGCGTGGCCCGGGTTCGCCTACTGTGCCTGACGGCCGTCGCAGAACACCTCGTTGATGAGCCTGTTCAACGCCTTGGGGAACACCGTCGCCGTGTCGACCGCGGCGTCTCCGGAGGTCAGCGAGGCGGCCAGGACCTTGCTGCCGTCGGGCGTGCTGTACATCAGCGATCCGTAGCCCCCGGGAGGGCTGCCGTCGTGGTTGAGGACGATGCCGGCGCAGTCCGGGCCGGTGTCCAGCACGTACAGTCCCAGGCCGTAGCTGCCGAAGAGGCCGGCGCTCCTCGGGTCCGGCGTGCTCATCTCGGTCATCAGCGCGGCTGGCAGGAGCCTGCCGCTCACCAGCGCGGACATGAACGTCTGCACGTCCTTGGTCGTCGAGATCATGTTGCCGGCGCCGGCCAACAGGGAGAGATTCTGGCGGGTGACGTCGACCACCTTCCACTGACCGGCGTCCTCGTACCGGTAGTAGCCGTGCGCGTGCGGTCCGGGGAGGTCCGGCCGGTTGCCCGGCACCGAGGTGCCCGTCAGCCGTAGCGGCCCCAGGATCCGGCGCTGCATCTCCTCGGCGTACGGGCGGCCGGTGACCTTCTCGATCAGCAGCAGGGCGAGGGTGTAGTTGGTGTTGGCGTAGCCCCAGCTCGTCCCCGGCGCGAACTTGGCAGGCTTGGACAGCGCGAACCGTACCAGTTCTTCCGGCTGGTAGGACTTGAACCGGTTGTCCACCCACTCCTTGCCCACGGAGGGCAGGCCCGGCACCCATACGCCGTCGTCGTAGGCATCGCCGGTGTAGTTGAACAACCCGCTGGTGTGCTGCAACATCATCCGCACGGTGATCCGCGGGTCCAGGCCCAGGTCGGGCAGGTAGCCGGCCACCGAAGCGTCCAGCCCGACCCTGCCCTCGGCCACCAACTGCAGCACCAAGGTCGCCATGAAGGTCTTGGTGGTGCTGCCGATCCAGTAGCGCCCGTTCGTCGGCGGCTTGGCGCTCTCGCCCAGCTTGCGCACCCCGGCGCTGCCCACCCAGTCGCCCCGCTCGTCGTGGACGCGCATCTGCATCCCGGCGAAACCGTCGTCGATCCACTCCTGGATGGCCTTATGCAGCTCCGGACGGTCCTGTGCGGTAGCCGCGGCGGGGGTGGCCGCCCCGGCCACCAGCGCGGCCGCCAGCACCGTGACCGCCGCTCGCCGCAAGACCTTGCTGCGGTGGGGTACGCCGAAGATAGTTCTCATGGTTCCTCCCGGAGTCGATGGGGATGCAGCAGCCCGTCAGGCGGCGTCGAGGGCCGCGGTGATCTTGCGGGCCATGTCGGTCAGGATGGGGCTGGGCCGGCCCTGGTGATCTCCGGTGGAGGCTTCGACGGCGACCATGACGGTGCTGCGGAAGTTGTCGGCCTCGGCCGGGTCCTGCTGCCTGAGCAGGTTCATGGACGCGGTCAGCGCCGGCAACACCTGGTCGGCGAGGGCAGCCACGGTCTTGCCGTACTTGACGCCCTTGGGCGCCTTGGCGAGCACGTGTCCGACGGGGCCGGTGGCGGAGGTCAGGGCGATGGAGCCCTCGGTGGCGACCTTGTGGGCCGAGCCGGCGGCACCGGCGGCGGACATCAGCGAGACGGCGCCCCACGCGGCGGTCCGAAGGGTGAGCTCGTCCTGGTCGGTGAGGGTGATGGCCATGGTGGTGCGCTCCTTCAAAACTGTTGGGATTCGGTTGGGCGGGCAGGCGTTCAACCGTTCATGGCCTTTACGATCGCCGACCGCTCTGATACCGGGCCGTTGCCGTCCTGACACGGCCCTTACAGCTGCTCCCGCAACCACGCCGCGATCTCGTAGCCGTAGGCGGGTCAGCAACGCCGAATAACTGAGGTGCAGCGGGTGCTGCCGGGCCAGGCTGCTGAAGTACGGCCCGGGCACAGCTCGAGCAGCGCGTGTTAGCCGGTGGTGAGCAGCGTGCGCAACGCGTCCGAGAAGCGCACGGTGTGGCGCAGGTGGGCCGCCCAGGAGGCCGGGTGAGCACGTGTGCCGTCGTGACCTGTGTGATGGCGCGCCACGCCACGGTCGAGGACGCCATCACGGCCCGGGGCTCGGATAACGGCCATGAGCCCCAAGCTGGAGCGTTGACGCAGGTCCCTCCCAGTGACGGGTTGCCCTGCCTGAGCGCAATTTCGGCCTGGGCGCGGGGGGACGAGTCTGGTCAGCCAAATGTGTTGGATCTCCGGCGCCTACTACGGAGCCCCCGAGGCGGTCGATGTGAAAGGGGTGGAGGCGCCCCGAGGTGAAAGCTCCGAGGCTGGCGAGACGCAAGGGGCGTAGTCGGTCCGAGGTGAAAGCTCCGAGGCTGGCGAGACGCAAGGGGCGTAGTCGGTCCGAGGTGAAAGCTCCGAGGCTGGCGAGACGCAAGCGACGGAGTCGACCCGACGCGAAAGATCCGAGGCTGGCGAGACGCAAGCGGCGCAGTCGACCGATGTGAAAGGCCTGAGGGTGCGAGGTGCAAGCGACGGAGGCGGTGGAAGCGAGCGGCCGGAAGCGGTTGAGGTGCAAGGGGCCCCGTGTGCCCGAGGGCCGCAGCCCCCATACCGTCGCGGGACGCCGTCCGTGGTCGTGGGACGCCGTCCGTGTGGGTCAGTTGTGGTCAGGCGTCGCGACGGGTGATTGCCAGGGCTGCTGCGACGAGGAAAATCGTGACATAAGCGACGAGGACGGCGCTGGCCGACGAAGGGGCGAAGGCGCCGGAGTCGGGGACTCCGGCTAACTGCCTCGTCAGTGAGGGGATCGTCAGGGAGCCTGTCCAGTCGTTCCAAGGGGCGGGGAGAAAGCGCTCGATCACGGTCGGGGCCGTCAGGAAGGAGACCAGTGCGATGAGTGCGCCCGCTGTCGAACGCAGAATCGTGGCCAGGCACAACCCCATCACCGCTGCGACGGCGGAGCCTGCGCCTGTCGACAGCACCTCGGACAGGGCGGTCGGTTCGGAGAACGAGGCGCCGATCGGGCGTCCGCCTACCACCGCCTGTGCGGTGAAGTAGGTGGCGAACGCCAGCGGCTGACCCGTGATCGCGGCCACGGTGGCCACCACGGCGGACTTGGCCAGGAGCAGGATCCACGGGCGTCGGAGCGTGGTCAACGTCAGCCTGATCATGCCGGTGCTGTACTCGCCGGAGATGGCGAGCACGCCCAGCATGCCGAAGAGCACGGGGGGAATGTCGGCGCTGAAAGTGAGCCCCGTGCCGACGGGTTCGCCGCCGGGACCCTTGGTGTCGAAGTAGCGCGAGATCGAGAGGGCGGCGAAGCCGGTGAGCGCCACGGCCGAGAGCGTGGAGGCCAGGACGTAGTAGGTGGATCGGAGCGAGCGCAGCTTGAGCCATTCCAATGCGACGATGTTGATCATTGGGTTATCTCCATGAAGGCCTCTTCCAGCGATGCCTGGCGGGGTGTCAATTCGTGGATGGCGCAGCCGTTCGCCAGGGCGACATCGCCTATGGCGGCTGCTGACAAGCCGGTCACCAGCAGCTCTCCTTCGGCCCAGGAGGTAGAAGTCGAAGGCGTGCTCGCGCTGGACGTCTGGGTGCGGCGTACGCTTGCTCCCGCCGCTTCGAGTGCCCCGGACAAGCGGGCCGCATGTGGCGAGCGGACCGAAACGTCGCCTTGGAAGCGGGCCAGCAGCTCCGCCATCGTGGTGTCCTCGATCAGCTGACCGCGGCCGATGATGATGAGCCGGTCGGCGGTGAGGGACATCTCGGTCATCAGATGGCTCGACAGGAGGACGCTCCGCCCCTCGGCCGCCAGAGACCTCAGCAGCGTCCTGAGCCAGCGGATGCCGTCGGGGTCGAGGCCGTTGACCGGCTCGTCAAGAATGAGCACCCCCGGGTCGCCGAGCAGTGCCGCCGCGATGCCGAGGCGCTGGCGCATCCCCTGGGAGAACCCGGCGATCCGCTTGCGTGCCGCGCCGGCCAGGCCGACCTCCTCGAGAACAGCTACGACTCTGCGGCGCGCGATCCCGCCGGCATGCGCCAGCGCCTGGAGGTGATCGAACGCGCTGCGCCCGCCCTGCACCTCGGTGGCATCGAGCATGGCACCGACCTCACGCATGGGGTCATGGAGGTCGCGCTTGCGGACGCCGTTGATCAACGCCTTGCCCGAGGTGGGCGCGTGAAGGCCGAGGATCACCCTCATGGTGGTGGACTTGCCGGCCCCGTTGTGGCCGAGAAAGCCCGTGACCTGTCCGGGCTTGACGTCGAACGTCAGCCCCGAGACCGCCCGCGTGGAACCGTACACCTTCGTCAGATCTATGACTTCGATCATTTCCCCACCCGTTGAATCAGCTCGGCCGGGCAGCGCGTGCCCCGCGCGGGCAGCGTCCCCGCGGTCAGGTAGGCGAGGACATGCCGCCGCAGGCAGGTGTTGGCGGCCCACGCCGCGTGGCCGTCTCCGTGCCACAGGACCTGTGCAGACGGAACCTGCTCCGCCACGTGCTGCTGCCCGAGGTAGTTGGTGTTGTTGTCGAGCTCCCCGATCGCGAAGAGGATCGGTGGGACGTCCTTCACCCGTAACGGGTGCGGCGCCCAGGACGCGCCCCCGCTGCGCCCCCAGCACCGCCCGAGTTCGAAGCGTCCCTCGATCCAGCCGAACCTTGGCGCGATCTCACGAAGCCTGGCCTCGATGCCTTGGAACTCCTCGTACGTCGGCAGCTTCGGCATGAAGTCGTTGCACAGAGAGTCCTGGCTCACGGACGAGCCGCCCTGATCCGGCGCGAGCTCGGTGAGAAAGCCGGCGGCGTCGCCGTCGAGGGCCTTGCGGATGGCAGTCGCGAATCGCGGCCAGTACGCCGGGTTCATGCCTTTGACCGCGCCCGCATACAGCTGTCCCTCGTGCACCGTCCTGCCGGCCGACGCCGGGAGTGGCGCGCGGCGCACTCTTACGACCAGTTCGTCCCATGCCTTGCCCGCATCTCTGCCGTGCAGGGCGCAGTCCGTACGGCGGGCGCACCAGTCACGGAAGCGGGTGAGATGTCGCTCCTGGGTCCGCGCGTAGTTGCGCAACCAGGGCTCGAACTCCTGCTGGGTGTGATCGGCGGTCCCGTCGAAATACATCCGCTCCACCCGCTGCGGGAACAGCTCCAGGTAGGCCTGGGCGTAGACGGTGCCGTAAGAGTTGCCCGCGTAGCGGAGCTTCTCCTGGCCGAGTGCGGCGCGCAGTGCGTCGATGTCGTGCGCCACGTTCCATGCCGTCATTCCGTACCACGCCGACCTGGCCGTCTTGCGGCAGCTCGCCTGATGGGCCGCGTTCTTGGCGGCGTGAGCGTCCCAGTCCTGCTTCGTCCGTGCCAGGACCAGTCCGAAGATGGAGGCCGAGGGCTCCTCGCAGCTCACTCTCTTGCCGCTGCCGGGCTCGGACATCCCGCGCGGATCCAGGGCGATGACGTCGAACCGGCTCCGCAACTCCTTGAGCAGGGTCGGCAGCTCCGGCGGGATGTCGGGATCGTCTCTCTGCCTGAGCATCACCGTGCTGGTGGCCGGGCCTCCGAAGTTGACGATCAGCGGGCCCATGCTCCTGCCCGTCGCGGGCATTCTGGCCACGTGCACCGAGGTCTTGGGGCCGCCCGGATCGGCCCAGTCCACGGGAACGACCAGCTCGGCGCATCGCAGGCCGTCACCACACTCCTTCCAGGCGAGACGATACGCTTGCGCCGACGCCAGTGCGATGCCGCCGAGCGAGACGGCGAGGCAGGCAGCGAGGCTCAGGGCGATGAGTGTGCGTCGATCCATGCGGGAAACGATCCTGCACGGCGGCGGATGCGCACATCGGAGCCAGATCCGGTCTTGCGGCTCGGACCAGGGTCATACGGTGCGGGCGTAAGAGAGCGGAGTACGACCCTGGTCTGACGGATCGTGCTCCGATTCGCTCGCGGTCGTTCCTCGATAGCGTCGAGCTGTGAACCTGCTCGTCCGGCGGCCCCCACACTGGCTGCTCGTTCTCGCCGACACCGTGGTCGCGGTGCTGCTCGCGCTGGGGTCCACGACGGATCCGGAGGGTCTGGCGGTGAGCACCGCGTCGGTGCTGATCTGCTGGCTGCTCGCGGTGCCCGTGGCGGTGCGGCGGATCTGGCCGGTGCCCGCATACTACGCTGCGCTCCTGGCCGGCCTCCTTCTGCTCACGGTACAGGTGAACCGGCTGATGATGGTCGGGGTAGTGGCCTTGACCATCTACCCGGTGTCGGCCACCCAACCGGCGCGGCGGTCGGCGATCGCCCTCGTGCTGGGCCTGCTCGTCACCGGAGGCGCTCTGCTGACCTCGGTGATGGGCGCACCGCGAGTGAACGGCTGGCCGGATCCCGTCTTCATCGTCGGGGCGGCCTGGCTGGTCGTGGGAGCCGGCTGGAGTCTCGGTACGGCGGCGCGCACCCGCCGGGTGTCCGCCGCGCGCGAGGCCAAGATGCAGGCCGAGAAGGCGGTGGTCGACGAGCGCCTGCGGATCGCCCGCGAGCTGCACGACGTCGTCGCCCATTCGCTGAGCATGATCACCGTCAAGGCGGGGGTGGCGGCCAAGGTCCTGGACAAGCATCCGGAGGAAGGGCGCGAGGCGTTACGGGCCATCGAGCAGATCGGGCGCGGCTCGCTCGTGGAGATGCGCCAGTTGCTCGGCGCCCTGCGTTCGTCAGGCAGCGCACCCGAGAGCACGCCGCTCCCCGGCCTCGCCGACCTGCCGTCCCTGGCACAACGTGCGGCGGAGGCCGGTGTGCAGGTCAAGCTCTCGGTGAGCGGAACCGTGCCCGACAGCATGGGGCTGTCCGTCTATCGCATCGTTCAGGAGGCGATCACCAACGTCGTCAGGCACGCCGCTCCTGCCCGTTGCCGGGCCGGCGTGTCGGTCGTCGACGGGTTGTTGAAGATCTCGGTGGTCGACGACGGGCCGGGGCAGCGAGTGCTGCCGGGCAAGGAGGGCGGGCACGGTCTTGCGGGGATGCGGGAACGGGCCATGATGTACGGCGGCACCTTCGAGGCCGGACCTCTGCCGGGGGGTGGGTTCGGCGTACACGCATCATGGGAGATCCCGTGACCTACGTGACTCACACCGGCGACGTCGTTCGAGGCCGGTGGTTCCGCGCGATGGGGATGGATGGATGCGGGAGTGTCTGATGTCAAGATCCTGGCCCAGGAGCCGGTGTCCGTGGTGTTGAGTGGCGCAATGTGGGAGGCAGAGACCTGGGCAGAGCGTCTGCGGACCTGGCGTTGAGCCTGCTTGTGGTGGGTGTGTTGTGGGGGATCTCTTGATTCGAGTGCTTGTCGCCGACGATCAGGCACTGCTGCGTGGCAGCTTCCGCTTGCTGATCGACTCGGAGGACGATCTCATCGTCGTCGGGGAGGCGGCCGACGGACACCAGGCGGTGGCACTCGCGCGGACTGAGTCACCCGATGTGGTGCTCATGGACGTCAGGATGCCGGAGATGGACGGCATCGCCGCGACCCGGCAGATCGCCGGGAATACCCGAGTACTCATCCTCACGACGTTCGACCTCGATGAGTACGTCTACGCGGCGCTGCGCGCGGGTGCCAGCGGGTTCCTGCTCAAGGACGCTCCCCCTGACGATCTCCTGAGGGCGATCCGGGTGGTCGCGTCGGGTGAGACGCTGCTTGCGCCCAGCGTCACCACACGATTGATCGCGGAGTTCGTACGGCGGCCGGCCCAGCGGGTCTTCCACGGGCTCGGCAATCTGACGGATCGGGAGCGTGAGGTGCTCACGCTCATCGCCCACGGTCTGTCCAACGCCGAGCTCAGTGCCCAGCTCCAGCTGAGCCCCGGGACCGTCAAGACGCACATCGGCCGCTTGCTGGCCAAGCTGCAGGCCCGAGACCGCGCCCAGCTTGTCATCGCCGCCTATGAAGCCGGCCTCGTCAAGCCGGGTTAGCGTACGCGTCTGAAGTGGTTATGGGTGGGTGGTGTGCCGGGGTCTTTGCGGTTGGTCTTGGCAAGCCGGGTTGGTGTACGCGTCTGAAGTGGTTATGGGCGGGTGGTGTGCCGGGGTCTTTGCGGTTGGTCTTGGCAAGCCGGGTTGGTGTACGCGTCTGAAGTGGTTATCGGCGGATGGTGGTGGCGAGGTCTCTGTGGTCGGCCTCGTCAAGTCGGGTTGGCGTACGCGCCAGATGCCGTTATTGGCGGGTGGTGGTGCCGGGAGCTCTGCGGCTGGTCTCGACAGCGGTCTGGCCGCGGGTAAGGACGGTTGCGGCTGCAAGTGGCACCAGGAGCAGGGTGAGGAGGCCCGAGACGACCAGGCCCGTGTCCGTGCCGGTCAGTTGGATGAGCGGGCCGCCGGCCACGAGGCCCAGTGGGGCCGCGATTGTTGACCCCGTCGTCCAGAGGGTCACTACCGGCTGTTGTTCGCTGGGCCGCAGGTCTGACTGCAGGAAGCTGTACGCGACGGGGGTGAACGGGGCCCAGACCAGGCCGCCCAGGGCGAACACGATCATCGCGGCGGTCAGGTTGCCCGCGGTGGCCAGGGCGATCGGGCAGAGTGCCCACAAACCGATGATCGTGATGAGCAGATGGCGCTGGGGGAGGCCGCGCATCAGGTTGACCAGGGCGGCGCCCGCGATCGCGCCGACGCCCAGGGCGCTCCAGAGCAGACCGAGGCCGGACGCGCCGCTGTGCAGGGTGCCCTGGACGTACAGGGGGAGTGCTACCTCGACCGGCATGTAGAGGAAGTTGAAGAAGAACACCACGACCAGCAGCCGGGCCGCCACGGGGCGGCGGCGCAGGATGCGCCACCCCGATTCGTCCTGCCGCATGTGGGTGGACTCCTCCGACGGTGACTCCGACGGTGACTCCGACGGTGACTCCGACGGTGACTCCGGCGGCGACTCCGGCGGCGACTCCGACTCCGACTCCGGCCACGGCTCCGACTTCGACCATGGCTCCGGCGGTGACTCCAACCGCGACTGCGACTGCGGCGGCGATTCCGGCCACGGTTTCGACCGCGACTTCGGCTCGGGCGGCGGCTCTGATCGCCCCCGCTCTGACCGGTCCGGCTCTGACCGGTCCGGCTCTGACCGGTCCGGCTCTGACCGGTCCGGCTCCGACTGCTCCGACCACAGCTTCGACTCCGACCATGGCTCCGGCGGTGAATCCAACCGCGACTGCGGCTCCGGCTGCGACTCGGGCGGCGATTCCGGCCATGGCTTCGGCTGTGGCTTCGACCGCGACTGCGGCTCCGATCGCGGTTCTGACCGCTCCGGTTCCGGCCGCTCCGACGCCAGCGGCGGCGCCGGCGGCGGCTCTGACCGCTCCGATTTCGACTGCGGCTTCGACCACGGCCGTGACTGCGGCTTCGATCGCGGCCGTGACTGTGGCTCCGACCGTGCCCGTGGTGCCCAGCGCAGTACGCAGGCCATCAGCAGCAGTGCGCCGCACGCGTCGACGAACAGCACCGCACCCGGCCCGTCGGCCGCCACCATGAGCCCGCCGGCCACGGGGCCCAGCACGTAGAGTGCGACGTTGCTGTTCAGGCTCAGCAGCCCGTTGACGCCGTACCGTTCCGACTCGCTCGCCATCGAGGTGACGAGCAGACGGCGACCGCTCGCACCAGCCATCCGGAAGGCCGCGCCCAGCAGCAGCCCGCCGACCAGTACGGGCAGGGTGAGCCGGTCGGTCACCGCGGCCAGGCCCAGGCCGGTGAAGGTCAGCGCCCGCAGCACGCAGTCGGCGAGCAGCAGGGTGCGGGGCGGTGTCCGGACCCGGCCCAGGCCGATGCCGAGCGCCAGGACCGTGGACAGGAGGAACGGGGCCGCCTCCACCATCCCGACGGCGATCGCCGGAGGTATGTCCCCGTGGATGCGCAGGGTCTGCACGGGCATGGCCACGAGGATCATGCCCGTGCTGATGTTGGCCAGCAGGTCGCCGAGCAGCAGCCCGGCCACGCGCTTGTCGCGCAGCACGTCACGGTAGGAGCGGTTCGAGCGGTACGAACGGTTCGTCGTCGTGGATGGGGCGCCGGCCGGGTTGGACACGTGGTGGACTCCTCGTCAGTGGCGGCTCAGTGCTCGTCGACGAGCCGGCCGTTCAGGGCGGTGGCGTCCTTGGTGAGGGACATGGTCAGCGGGGCCTCCGGAAAGGTGGGCAGGGCGGCGAGCGCGGCGCCCAGCTGCTCGGCGCTCTCCCAGTGCCAGGTGTCGGTGAACGTGTCGTCGTCGAGGCGGATCAGCACGGTGCGAGTGAGCCCGGGGTGACCCTTCCGGACGGTCGCGATCAGTGACCTGCGGCGGGCCAGGAACTCCTCCAGGTCGGCCTCGGGGACGGAGTAGCGGTGCGAGCGGACGGCGGACATGTCGGTGTCTCCTTCTGTACGTGTGAGCAGGGGCTTACCAGGTGCCGGCGACCTGCCGGATCGGGGCGTTCAGGCGGTTGAAGAGGTTGGTGACGGCGGTCATCAGCAGGATCGAGGCCAGCTGCTGCTCGTCGAAGTGGTCGGCGGCGTTGTCCCAGATCTCGTCGGAGACGGCGTCGTCGCGGTCGGCCAGCCGGGTCGAGGCCTCGGCCAGCTCAAGGGCGGCCCGCTCGGCGTCGGTGTAGTACGGAGCCTCGCGCCAGGCGGCGATCAGGCCGATGCGGTCGTCGCTCTCGCCGAGCTTGCGCAGGTTCTTCAGGCCGGCGTCGACGCAGAAGCTGCAGCGGTTGATCTGGCTGACCCGCAGGTGGATCATCTCCATGAGCTCCTGGGGGAGGCCCTGCGACTGAGCGGCCTTCATGACCTGCATGATCGGCTGCATCGCGGCGGGGATGAGGGTGGCGGGGTTCTTCATCCGGGCTTCCATCGTGTTCTCCTCTGTCTCGGTTCGTGTGAGATCAGAGTGTCTGGCCAGGTTGATACATTCGCGATGCGTGCACGATGCGAAGGTGATGGGGGACGAATGCTGCGATTCACTCTTCTCGGCCCCGTCCAGATGATCGTCGACGGCGCGCCGCTGGCGGGCATCGCCCCACGTCACCGGGCTGTGCTGGCCTACCTCCTGCTCAACGCCGGCCGGGTGATCAGCATCGAGCGGCTGATCGACGCGATGTGGGGCTACGACCAGCCGGACACCGCCCGGTCGCAGATCCATGCCTCGATCACCGCGATCCGCAAGGTGCTGCGCGGAGCGGGAGCCGTAAACCTCCTTGAGACGCGTGCCGGCGGCTATGTCGCGCAGCCGGAGTCCGGGCAGGTCGATGCGCAGGAGTTCACCGAGCTGGCAGCCGCAGGTGAGCTGCGCAAGGCCCTGGAGCTGTGGGGCGGCGAGGCGCTGGAGGACGTGCACGCGCATTACGTCACCGGCGTCCGCGAGCTCTGGAACGACCGGCGGCTGTCGGCCTATGAACGCCTGGTGGAGGGCGAGCTCGCCGCCGGGCGGCACGGCGAGCTGCTCGACGAGCTCGCCGCCCAGGTGACCGCCAACCCGCTCCGCGAGAAGCTCAACGGTCACCTCGTCCTGGCCCTGCACCGGGCGGGGCGGCAGGCCGACGCCCTGGCCGCGGCGCGTTCCTACCGGACGGCTCTGGCGGACGAGCAGGGGCTGGATCCCGGGCACGCCTTCATCGAGCTGGAGCGGGCGGTCCTGGCGGACGATCCGGCGTTGCGCCTGGCCGGCGCGGCGCCGGTGGTTGCTGGCCCGCCGCGTCGCTCCACATTCCTGCCGTACGACATTCCCGATTTCTCCGGACGTACCACCGAGCTGGACCGGCTCATAGGCGAGGTGGGTGAGCGGCACGGGCCGGCGGTTGTCACGATCGACGGCATGGCCGGGATCGGCAAGACCACGCTCGCCGTACACGTGGCCCATCGGCTGGCCGCCCGCTATCCCGACGGCCGGCTCTTCATCGACCTGCAGGCCCACACCGCGGGCCGGGAGCCGCTCGACGCCGCCGCCGCGCTGGAAGCGCTCCTGCGCCAGCTCGGGGTGCCCGCCGACCGCATCCCGGTCACGCTGGTCGAGCGGAGCGCCCTGTGGCGCGCCGAGCTGGCCGATCGCCGCGCGCTCGCCGTGCTGGACAACGTTCTCGACGCCGAGCACGTACGCCCCCTGCTGCCGGGACACTCCGACACCCTCGTCATGGTCACCAGCCGGCGGCGGCTGGTCGACCTGGACGGCGCCCACGCGCTCTCGGTCGACGTGCTGGGGGAGCAGGACGCCGCCGAGCTGTTCGAGCGGATCGTGGGCGAACGCGCCGGCCATGAGCCGGAGGCCGTACGCGAGGTGCTGCAGCTGTGCGGGCACCTCCCGCTCGCCATCCGGATCTCGGCCGCCCGCCTCCAGCACCGTCCGCGCTGGACCGTGTCCTACCTGGCGGGCCGGCTGCGGGACCATCGCCGGCTCCTGGACGGGGTGTCGGCGGCCTTCACCCTGTCATATGAGCAGCTCGACGAGGCCGAGCAGCGTATGTTCCGCCTGCTCGGGCTGGCGCCGGGACGCGACATCGACGCCTGCGGCGCGGCCGCGCTGGGGGCATCCCGGAGGACGAGGCGGAGGAGCTCCTGGAAGGCCTCCTCGACGCCCACATGCTCCTGCAGTTCGAACCTGGCCGCTACACCTTCCACGACCTCCTCCGCGAGCACGCGCGCTCGATCGCCGAGGACGACGGCGAGGTCCTGCGACTGCTCACCTACTACCTGCACCGCGCTCGGGCGGCGATGGACCGGCTCTACCCGTACAGCGTCAGCCAGCGGGAGGGCATCCCCCAGCCGGCCGCCCCGATCGCGCCCATCCGGGACGCCGCGGAGGCGATCGCCTGGCTCGACGCCGAACGCTCCAACATCATCGCGACCGCCGTCCACGGACCCGAGATCTGCGTCGGCATGCTGGCTCTGACGATGCGCCCCTTCCTCGACCGGCAGGCGCACCACGACGACGCGCTCACGCTGCACACCCTGGCGTTGCAGCGCAGCCGCAAGTTCGGCCACCGCGAGTTCGAGGAGCGGGCGCTCGCCGACCTGGCGTGGACCTACTGGCGGCTCGGCGAGTACGAGCGCGCGGAGGAGCACGCCCGCCAGGCCCTCGACGCGTGCGAGGAGGCCTACGAACGCGCTCGTGCACTGCTCACCCTGGGCAACGTGGCTCTGCGCCGACGCCAGGACGAGCAGGCGGAGCAGTACCTGGAGCAGGCACTCGATCTCACCCGGATCGGCGCCGACACCTGGGGCGAGGCCAACGTGCTCGGCATCCTCGCCCTGGCCCTCGACCGGGCCGGCCGCCCGGAGGAGGCCCGGCGCCATCTCGACCTGGCACTGGCGCTGCACCGCAAGGTCGGCAACCCGGCAGGGGAGGCGATGATCCTCAACCACCTCGGCGTCGTTCTCCGGCACCAGGGCGAGCTCGCCCAGGCCCGCACCCGCCACGAGCAGGCCGCGGCCCTCTACCGCAAGCTCGGCAACACCACCGACGAGGCGGCCGCACTCAACGGGCTGGCCGAGGCGGCCGACGACCCGGCCTGGGCGATCGGGGAGCACACGGCCGCGCTCGCGCTCGCCGACCTGGCCCGCAACCGCCCTGAGCAGGCGCGAGCTCACGACGGGCTGGCCCGCGCCCTCCTCGCGCTCGGGCGGGCGGAGCAGGCCTGCGAGCACGGGCGGGCGGCCCTCGGCCTGTACGAGGAACTCGGCGTTCCGGAGGCCGGAGAGGTCCGCGCCTTCCTGGAGCACGCCGGATGAGCCGGTCCTAAGGCTGTGGCTGCGCCGTCCAAGGCCGGAGCTTCTCGGGGTTGCGTACCGCCCAGATGTGCTTGATCCGGTCGCCCGTGACGTCGAACGCCGCCACCGTCACCGTCACGCCGTCCTGCTGGGCCACCAGACCTGGCTGACCGTTGACCGTACGTTCCAGGATCGTCAGGCCGGGTGACATTCCGGCGATGGCGAGGAGGTAGCGGGCGATCTGCTCGCTGCCTTCGATCGGGTGGAGGCCGGCGCTGACGAGGCCGCCGCCGTCGATGACCGCCGTGGCGTCAGGGTCGAGGAGGCCGATGAGGGCTTTGATGTCCTTGGCTTCCCACGCCCGCTTGAAGTCGCCGACGATGCCGGGCCGGGCCGCCGGAGCCGCGGGAGCCTGTGCCTCGCGAAGACGACGGCGGGCCGAGGAGGCCAGTTGGCGGCACGCCACCGGCGTACGGCCGACGATCTCCGCCACTTCGGCGAAGGAGTAGCGGAAGACGTCGTGCAGGATGAACGCCACGCGTTCGGCCGGGGTCATCGACTCGAGCACGACCAGGAAGGCCATGTTGATCGACTCGTCGAGGGTGATCCGGTCGGCCGGGTCGGTCATGGCGCCGCCCGGCCGCGCGCTGATCCACTCCGTACGGTCGGGCAGCGGCTCGGGGATCCATTCACCCACGTAGCGCTCGCGCCGCGCGCGTGCCGAGCCGAGCACATCGAGGCAGATGCGGCCGGCGACCTTCGTCAGCCAGGCACCGGGGGAGTTGATGGCCTGCTGCTGTTGCGGGGTCATGGCGTACCAGCGGGCGCAGGCCTCCTGGACGACATCCTCCGCGTCGGCAAGGGAGCCGAGGAGGCGGTAGGCGAGATTGATCAGCTGGCGCCGCTCGCTCATGATCACGCTCAGGCTCGGGTCGAGCCCTGGCTCGGATGGGGTGGTCATGGTGTCGCCTGCTCCTCGGTCGTTTCCGCCCTCACCCGGACAGACGAGACAACTTCCCGGAACGTGAGGTCGCCGCACCTCACATTCCCGGCGGTCGTGTCGTCGGACTGCCGAGACACCGGGATCGAGAAGGGAAGCCCCGACATGTCCACACCCACGAACCTCAGGTTGCTGCGGATCGCGATCACTCTGCAAACCTTGGCCGTCTTCGTCCAGGCGATCACCGCCGGGCTGCTTTTGTCCTGGCCCGGGGGTGGGGCACTGCACAGTGCTGGAGCATACGCGACGTTCGTCGTGACCCTGCTGCACCTGGTGGTCTCGATCCTGGTCTGGCGGCCGGGCGGCGGCTCGCCCAGGCCCATCCGGTACGCGGCCGGTTTCTTCGTGGTCACGTCGGCGCAGATAGCGCTGGGCATAGCGCACGTGAAGACCGTGCACGTCCCGTTGGGCGTCCTGATGTTCGGCATGAGCGTCATTCAGCTCGGCCGGATCTGGGACGGCCGCCGCACCCGTGTGGACGCCACCGCGTGATTATGGAGCGTGCGCTCTGTTATGATACGAGGCATGCCTCGTCCTCGAGTTCATGATCTCGACCGGTTGCTGGACGTCGCCGAGCAATTGGTGGCCGATGGCGGCCCGGAGCGGTTCACGGTGCGAGCGCTGGCGACGGCCGCCGGGGTGTCGAACGGGGTGATCTACCACGCGTTCGGGTCGTTGCCGGTGCTGCTCGGGCGGCTATGGCTGAGGGCGGCGGGAGATTTCCTGGATCTCCAGGTCGAGCTGGCCGACGCGGTGCAAGGGGGCGACCGCGAAGCGGCAGTCGAGGCGGTGGCGGCGGTGGCGAGCGTGCCCGCGGTGTTCGCCGACCGCCGGCCCGCCGCCGCCCGGATGCTCGTGGCGGTGCGCCGTGACCAGCTGCTCGGTCCCGAGGTGCCGCAGGAGCTGGCCGAGGAGATGTTCGCCCTGGACAAGCGGTTGGTGGCGCTGCTGACCCGCCTGTCGCGGGCGCTGTGGGATCGTGCTGACGGGGCGAGCGTCGAGGTGGTGACGCTGTGCGTGGTCGACCTGCCGACCGCTGTGTTCCGGCGGGCGCTGGCGGCCCCGAGCGCGGACGGTCGCCCCGTGATCGGGGCCGACAGCCGAGAACGGCTGACGGCCGCGGTCCGCGCGGTCCTCGCACTCCCGCCGCCCCCACCGGCCCCGCGGCCGGGGCGGTGACTAGCGTTCGTCGGCGGGGTAGTCGGCCGAGCGGCTGACATCGGCCCATTTCTCGGTTTCGGCGGCACGGAGCTCGGCGGCCTTCTGGGCGGAGGCGACGGCGTCGCTGCCGAGGAGGAGCCGCCTGGGCGGGTCGTCGTGGCCGACGACGTCGATGATGATCCTGGCGGCGCGCGCGGGGTCGCCGGGCTGGGTGCCGTCGGTGTCGCGCCGGTAGCGGTGGATGGCGCCCACGGTCTGCTCGTAGTCGGGGCCGACGGGGTGGATCTCCATGGAGGGCCCTTGCCAGTCGGTACGGAACGCGCCCGGCTCGACGATGACGACCTTGACGCCGAAGGGCGCTACCTCGTTGGCGAGCACCTCGGAGAAGCCTTCGACGGCGAACTTCGCGGTCTGGTAGGCCCCCATCCCGGGAGTGCCGCCGACGCGCCCGCCGATGGAGGAGAACTGTACGAAGACTCCTGATCGCTGGGCGCGCAGGACGGGCAGGGCGGCCCGGGTGACGTTCACCACGCCGAAGAGGTTGGTTTCGATCTGGGCGCGGAAGTCGTCCTCGGCCATCTCCTCGATCGGCGCGCTGTTGCCGTAGCCGGCGTTGTTGACGACCACGTCGAGGCTGCCGAAGGCGTCGGTGGCCTCCTTGACCGCCTGGGCGGCCGCGTCGGCGTCGGTGACGTCGAGCGCGATCGCTCGGATCCGGTCACCGTGGCGGGCCACCAGGTCGTCGAGCTGCTTGGGGCTGCGTGCGGTGGCGATGACCTGGTCGCCCGCTTCGAGGACCGCTTCGGCGAGGTGGCGGCCGAAGCCGCGCGACGATCCGGTGATGAGCCATGTCCTGGCCATGGGTGCTTCCTTTGGTCGATATTGCCTAACTGCCTCATCAATGTAGCACTTAGAAAACTAAGCTCAGCGTTAGCGTGACACTAAATCGCCGGAAGGGGTATCTTTGGGCGGGTGAGAGCAGACGCGACCCGCAACCTCGAACGCGTCCTGAGCACAGGCGCCCGCATGCTCGCCGACGACCCCTCGGCGACCATCGCCGCCATCGCCGTGGCGGCGGGGGTGGACCGCCGCACGGTCTACCGCCGCTTCGCCTCCCGCGAAGACCTCATGGCCGCCGTCTATGGAGCCCGCTACGACGCGGTCGAGAAGGCCATCGAGGCGGCCAGGCTGCGCGAGGCCCCGGTCGAGGTCGCGCTGCACCGCTACGTCGAGGGCATCATCGCCGTCAACCGCAAATGGCCGGTGGAAACGAGTCGCATGCTCCGCGAGAAGACGCTCCACGAGCGCCGCCGCGGCCTGATCGACGAGGTCGACGCCTTCCTGCGGCGCGCCACCGACGAGGGCCTGCTGCGCTCCGACCTGCCGCCCGGCTGGGTGGCCACGATCCTGCCGCCGCTGCTGGTGCACGCCGCCGAGAACCTGCCCGAGCTGAGCTCCGCACAGGCCGCCGACGTCGTGGTCGACACACTGCTGCGCGGCGCCGGCCGTACGGCACGGCCCTAGGCACCGCCTGCATACGAACGGTTGACGAGGGCACCGCGAGGTGTCTCGTGCGCTCAGCCTTCCGTGGCACCGGCCAGGACCGCGAGGGCGGCACGCGCCTGGTCGCGCATCGCGGGCACGAACCGCTGCGCGGGCTCCGGCATGCCGGACAGGACGAGCGTGACCTCCTCCGGCGTGCCGACCTGGTCGAGGAACCCCACGATCAGGTGTGCCGCCTCGGTCGGCGAGGTCGCGACGGTCGCGCGCGAGAACGCGGTCCACTCGTCCGGCGCGCATCATCCGTACACGATCTTCGGTCACGACTGGCCGGCCGACCCGCCGGAGGAGTGGCGAGACCACCACCTGGTGGAAGAGCTGTGGGCCGAACGGGACCCGAGCCTGTTCCGCCGCCAGGACGCGTCACCGGCTTGACAGGTGACGAGCGGCTTTGCCAATATCGTCACCAGTTGAACCGGTGACGCACGATGTGTCCCCGGAAACCTTGAAGGGAAAGCCATGGCTGTCAGCTACACCGGAGCCGTCACCGTCACGGGAGAAGGCCGCAACGGGGGCCGGGTCCAGGCCGACGACGGCCTCCTCGACACCACGCTCGCCATCCCGAAGCAGCTCGGCGGCGCGGGCGGGGCCACCAACCCCGAGCAGTTGCTGGCCGCGGGCTGGGGCTCCTGCTTTCTCGGCGCGGTCAGAAGGGCGGCGGCGGAGCGCAAGATCAGGCTGACGAGTACGGCCATCACGGCGGAGGTGACCCTGCACCACGGCGACGACGGCGAGTTCAGCCTCAGCGCCGTGCTCAACCTGGAGCTCGGAGGCGTGGACCAGCAGACGGCCGGCGAGCTCGGCGCCGCGGCCCACCAGATCTGCCCCTACTCCAAGGCGACCCGCGGCAACATCCCGGTCACCATCAACGCGAAAGCCGCTTGAAGTGCGGTCGGCTCAGGACCCCGCCGAAGCGGCACGCCGCGCCCGATTCGGCCGGCTGCCCGAGCGGATCCGGCTCGAGGACACGGTCGAAGAGCGTGCGGCCACCGCGCCGGACCCCGCGCGGGATGTCTATGACGAGGACGAATGGCTCGTGCGGTACTGCCTGTGAAACCTGGAGGGGCATCGTGTTGCGCATACCCACACCCGTAAGAGCCCTGGCGGTGGCCACGGTCGTGGTGGCAGTCGCCCTGGGGTGCCTGGCCCAGGTCTTCTGAGCCTGGAGTCCGTGTCCGGATCATCGCTCCCTTCGGTGCTGACCTTGGAGCACGGGCTGCGCGGGCTTGGCCAGGAACGGGGATCGGCCGAGGATGACGATGCCGGTCACCATCGCGACCAAACCGGCCACCTCACCCGCGATCGCCGCCGGGGTGACCTGCAGGCGTTCGGCGAAGATCGCCACACCCAGCACGATCCCGCAGATCGGCTCCGCGACCGTGGTGGCCGGTAGCGAGATCTGGAGCGGGGCGGCGTCGAACGCGCTCTGATTGAGCAGCAGCCCCACCACGGCGACGCACGGCAAGACGTACAGTTGCCAGGTCGTGAGCATGTTCGGCCCGCCGTCCAGCGTGAGCAGGGAGCCGCGGGTCAGTACGTCCTGCAGGCCGTACAGCACCCCGGCGGCGGCCGCCAGCAAGATCGCCTTGACCTTCAGGGTCCGCCGCAGGCCGAAGAGGACCAGCGCCCCCGCGACCACGACCACCGGGAGCGCCGCGAGCCACCGTATGGAGACCGGATCGGGGAGGCGGCCACCCTGGGGCCTTCCGGCGAACAGGAACAGCGCCACTCCTCCGCTCACCAGCAAGGCGCCCAGCTGCAGCGTGCGGCCGAACGGTTCCTGGTAGATGACATGGGCCGCGGTCAGGGCGAACAGCAGGTTCATCGCGAGAAGCGGCTCCACCTGCGACACGTCCGCATACCGGAGCGCGATGGCGCCGAGGATCTGGCCGCACACCATCAGCCCGAGCCCGACCAGCCACAACGGCATGCGCATGAGGTTCAGGAGCAGGCGCGCGTGCAGCATCTCCTCCAGCGGCTCGCGGTACGCGGCATGCTGCTGGGCGACGAAGCCGATACCCAGAAGGCACGCCGCCCCCAGAGAGACGATGATGACGATCACCAAGGGTGACGGTCTCCGGTGTCCTGTTCGACAGGAATGAGCACCCCGTTCCGCTTCCCCGAACGCCGACTCTGTAACTGAGCGCACCAGCCGCTCTTACGACCTCTGTATTCGACATGCGGTAGAACTTCTACGCAACGTAGAAGCTCGTAGGGAGAGGCAGTCGAATGGGCGACAAGCCGCAGGGCACGATCAAGGAGCGGCTCTCCGCGCTGCAGGCTCAGCAGCGACGACAGGAGAGGCGGCGCCGGATCGCCGTGATCGGCGTCTCCGTGACCGGCGTCGGCGCGCTGGCCGCGGCGGTGACGGTGTTCTGGCTCGACGACCGTGCCCGCACGTCCCTGGACGCGGTGCAGACGGTCAACGTGACGCAACGCAACCACACCAGCAAGCCGGTCACGTATCCGCAGGCGCCGCCCGTCGGCGGGGATCACTCCCCGGCCTGGCAGAACTGCGGCGTCTACACCGATCCGATCCGCAACGAGAACGCGGTACACAGCCAGGAGCACGGAGCGGTCTGGGTGGCCTACCGTCCGGGACTGCCCAAAGAACAGCTCGACATGCTGCTCGACCAGGCCAGGGGACGCGACTTCGTCCTCCTGTCCCCCTACCCGGGCCTGTCGTCCCCGGTCGCGCTCAACTCCTGGGGCAAGCAGCTCAAACTCGACAGCGCCGACGATCCGCGACTGCCGGTGTTCCTGCGTACCCACATCAACGGCCCGGGCACGCCCGAGCCGGGGGCGACCTGCAGCGGCGGGGTTGGGGAGCCGTCCGCATGAGGCTGCCGGCCGTTCTGCGGCGGCGCCGCGTGCTGGTGCCCGCGACCGCCGCGCTGGCGTTCGCGGTGGCCGTCTTGAGCCTCGGACTGCTCTGCCCCCGGCCGCCCGCGGACGCCTCGGTGGAGGCGGGGTTCGCCCGTGACATGCAGGCTCATCACGCGCAGGCTGTTCAGATGGCGCTCATCGTCCGGGATCGCACCAGCGATCGCGAGGTCAGGACGCTCGCCTACGACATCGCGACCACTCAACAGCAGCAGATCGGGCAGATGTACGCCTGGCTGGACATGTGGGGCCTGTCCCAGGCCTCGCTGCAGCCGCGCATGGCCTGGATGGGCCAGAGCCACCACAGCACGAACAAGGCCATGCCCGGCATGGCCACCGCGGCCCAGATCAAGGAGCTGGAGCAGGCCGACGGCAAGGACGCCGAAGTGCTGTTCCTGCGCCTGATGATCCCGCACCATCAGGGCGGCGTGCAGATGGCCCAAGCTGCCGTTCAGAGTGAGCAGCCCCAGGTCAGCCGCATGGCCGGCGCCATCCTGGCCGCCCAGAAGGCCGAGATCGACCTGATGCGGCGCATGCTGGCGGCACGTGGCGCCTCCGAGACCTCGGCCTGACCGCGCGTGGCCCGCCTGCTCCTCGCCACGGCGGCCACGGGACGTCAGAGAAGGAACGTGAACAGCGGCGAGCCCGGTGGGATGCGCTCCACCGTGAGCGGGCTGGCCTTCATCCGGGACAGGAGGCTGTCGAGGTCGCCGGCCCGCTCGAGTTCGATGCCGACGAGCGCCGGGCCGGTTTCACGGTTGTTCTTCTTGACGTACTCGAAGACGATGATGTCCTCGCCCTCTCCCAGAACCTCGTCCAGGAAGTGGCGCAGGGCCCCGGGGCGCTGCGGGAAGGTCACCAGGAAGTAGTGCCGCAGGCCGATGTGCACAAGAGAGCGCTCCAGCACCTCGTTGTACCGGCTGACGTCGTTGTTGCCGCCCGACACCACGCACACCACCGGCCCTCCGGAGGCGTAGGGCAGCAGCTCACGGGCCGCGGCACCCGCGAGAGCTCCGGCGGGTTCGGCGATGATGCCGTCGGTCTGGTAGAGATCCAGCATCTCGGTGCACACCGCACCTTCATCGACCGCCACGACCTCGTCGACCAGGTCCTTGACCAGGGGGAACGTGGCGTCTCCCACCCTCCCGACGGCGGCGCCGTCCACGAAGGTGTCCAACTCGGGCAGGGCGAGAGGCTCGCCGTGGCCGAGGGCGGCGCGCATGCTGGCCGCTCCGGCGGGCTCGGCCCCCACGATGCGGGTGGCGGGTGAGTGCTCGCGCAGCCAGACGGCGATGCCGCTGATCAGGCCGCCTCCACCGACCGGGACGACCACGGTGTGCGGCGCCTCCCCGCACTGCGCCAGGATCTCCAGACCGACCGTGCCCTGCCCGGCCATCGTCCTGACGTCGTCGAACGGGTGCACGTAGATGGCGCCGGTGTGCTCGCTGTCGGCGTGCGCGGCGCTGCTCGCCTCGTCGTAGGTGCCGCCGCCGACCACGACCTCCACCCGGTCGCCGCCGAGCGCCGCGATGCGCTCGCGCTTCTGCCGTGGCGTGGTGGACGGGACGTACACCCGGCCGTTGATCCCCAGACGGGCGCAGGCGAACGCGACGCCCTGCCCGTGGTTGCCCGCGCTCGCGCAGACCACGCCACGCCGCCGTTCCCCATCCGTGAGGGAGGCGATCAGGTTGAACGCCCCGCGCACCTTGTACGAGCGGCAGACCTGCGCGTCCTCGCGCTTGAGCAGCACTTGACCACCGAGCAGGTCGGACAGCCGCTGGTTCGGCTCCAGTGCGGTGTGGCGTATGACCGGCCGCAGCCGTTCGGCCGCCTGGCTGATCAGCCCGGCGGTGAGGCGGTCGGTCATACGCGCTCCATGAAGAAAGGTCGTGTTGTGGTGGCCACGGCCGCAGCAGCCGAACGGGCGATCACCGGAAAGGGCGCCCGTCGCCGGGCGAGCACTTCGGCCACAACGATCCCACCAGGCCATGCTATTCCCGCGGCGCCCGCCTCTCAGCCCCTGACGGCCCTGCCGTACCTGGGTCGCCTGCCTCGGCTTACGTCTGGCGCGGCGCGCTTGTCCCCCGTGCGAGCTACCGGCGAATGTCCCCCAGGTGGTGACGATTCCGGGGCTGTCGATTCCATAGCGTTACGTCATGGCCGCAGCAATTCGGTCATTTCTCTGACTGGAGGACATCATGCTCCGCAATTTCAAGGCATCCGCTGTGGCCGTACTGTGCTGCACCGTGGTCGGTGTGGGACTCGCCGGTACCGGGAGCGCCGCGGCGGAGGACTGGGACCCTTTCTCCTCCACCAAGGCGGAGGCCTGGGACCCCTTCGCTTCCACGCCGCGGAAGGCCGATCCGTTCTCCGGCACCAAGAAGATCGAGGTCGGCGGGCGGTCGGTGAACGTGTCCTGCTCGGGCGACCTGGCGGAGGGCAAGCCGGTCGTCGTCCTGCTGCACGGCGGGGGTGACGCTCTGGACAAGATGGCTGCCCTGCAGAAGACGCTGAGCGCGAAGACCCGGGTGTGTTCCTACGACCGGCTGGGTGCGGGCGGCAGCGACCAGCCGGATGGGCCGCAGGACTTCGCGAGCACCGGCAAGGTCCTGACCGGGGTGCTCGACCGCGTCGCCGGTGACAACCCGGTCGTCCTGGCCGGGCACTCGCTGGGTGGGCTGATCGCTGCCAGGTACGCCCCCGAGCACCGGGACCGGGTCAAGGGCCTGGTCCTGATGGACGCCACACCCTCGACCATGGTCGCCGACATCTCCACGACGATCCCCGCCTCCGCCAAGGGCCCGGCGGCCGAGGTGCGCGCACAGAACCTCGCGATATTCCGGGGAAAGAACCCGGAGAAGCTGGTCATCACCGACGGCAAGGTCCGTTCCGCCGGGAACATCCCGGTCAAGGTGATCCAGCACGGCAAGCAGTACCTGGCGGCCATCCCCACGTACGGGCCGAGCCTGGAGCGGGCGTGGACCGCGGGCCAGCGCAAGTGGCTCGGCCTGTCCAGCCGGAGCAAGCTGAGCACCGCCAAGAACAGCGGGCACTACATCTACCTCGACCAGCCCAAGCTCGCCGTCAAGGCCATCGAGCACGTCACCTCGCAGGCCGCGCGCTGAGCGATCGGCGGAGTAACCGGCCGAACGCCTGCTCAACCTTCATCCACGCGGCCCCGACGCCTCACCATGGCGCCGGGGCCTTTTGGCATAACGCTTTTTGTCGAGTTCTCCTGTCGCACGTTGTGACGGAATAGAAGGCGATCTTCGCCGGGTATTGACAGCCGCCGCATCGTTGATGACACTTTGGTCGAAACGCAGCGGAAACCCGCATGTTATAGCGGAGCGCTCGCCGGTGACTGACCTGCGGCGCACGTCAGAGTGCGTAGAGCCATGCCGACGGTCCCACACCAAGGAACCGTGCAATAGCCCGTTGATACAGAGATAACTATGTTAGCGCTAACAAATAAATTTTGTCGACATAAATGTTAGCGCTAACAATTTTCCACACGAAAGGCACACAATGGGTTTCTGGTCTCTGCGCCACTGGCGGCGAACGGCCCTCACCGTCGCCTCCTTCGCGGCACTCGCCGTCACCGCGCTGGTCGCCGTGCCAGGCACGGCACAGGCGGCCGGCACGTTGTCCTGCGACATCTACGCGAGCGGCGGCACCCCGTGCGTCGCCGCTCACAGCACCACCCGTGCGCTCTTCGGCTCCTACAACGGGGCGCTCTACCAGGTGCGGCGCTGGTCCGACGGTGCGACGACCAACATCGGCGTGCTCAGCGCCGGCGGTTACGCGAACGCCGCGACCCAGGACTCCTTCTGCTCGGGTACGTACTGCACGATCGTTCGCATCTACGACCAGACGTCGCGCCACAACGACCTCACGATCGCTCCCGGCGGCGGCGCCAATCCCACGGCCGACCAAGGCGCGAACGCGGCGGCTCTGCCCGTGACGGCAGGTGGCCACAAGGTCTACGGCGTCTACATCTCCGCGGGCAACGGCTACCGCAACAACGCGACGAACGGCGTCGCCACCGGCAGCCAGCCCGAGGGCATGTACATGGTGACCGAGGGCACTCACGTCAACAACCGGTGCTGCTTCGACTACGGCAACGCCGAGACCAACAACATGGACACCGGCAACGGCGACATGGACGCGATCTACTTCGGCACGCTCTGCTGGTTCTCACCGTGCGCGGGCGGACCGCGTGTCGCGGCGGACCTCGAGAACGGGTTGTTCGCCGGTGGCAACGGCTCCTGGACCGCTAACACCGGCCGCAGCTCCGCGTTCGTGACGGCGATGCTGAAGAACAACGGCACCTCGACATACGCCATCAAGGACGGCAACGCGCAGTCCGGCAGCCTGGCGACGCGGTACAACGGAGCGCTCCCCACCCAGGCGGGCTACAACCCGATGACCAAGCAAGGCGCGATCATCCTCGGCATCGGCGGCGACAACAGCAACGGCTCCGTCGGATCGTTCTTCGAAGGCGTGATGACCAGCGGCTATCCGAGCGACGCCACGGAGAACGCCGTGCAGGCCAACGTCGTCTCCGTCGGCTACAGCAAGAGCGTCACCTTCCCCGTGAACGGAGCCACCTACCGGCTCACGAATCTCACGAGCGGCAAGGTGCTCGACGCAGTCAACTGCGGCACGGCCAACGGTACGCAGATCGACCAGTGGCAGGCGCTCGGCAACACCTGCCAGCAGTGGCGCTTCAACAGCGTCGGCGCGAACAAGTGGACGATCACCAACGTCAACGCCGGCAAGGTGCTCGACGCGGTCAACTGCGGGCTGGCCCTCGGCACGGCCGTCAACCTGTGGGAGCCGCTCGGCAACACCTGCCAGCAGTGGGCGGTCATCCCCGCGGGCAACGGCCGATATGAGCTGGTGGTCGAGAACAGCGGCATGGTGCTCGACGACCAGAACTGCGGCACGGCGAACGGCACGCCGGCCCGGCTGTGGATGTGGCTCAACAACACCTGCCAGCTCTGGTCGATCGCGCCGTAGGCACCGGCTGGGCGCACCCGGGTGAGTGTGCTCCGCCGAACGGCATGAGCGTGGGACCGCCGGACGCCGACGGTCCCACGCCGGGGCCGCCTCGGGCAGGTCAGCCGGAGCGGACGGCGCGGTTCAGCAGGACCATGAGCTGCCGCAGTTCGTCACGGTTCAGAGCCGCCAGCGGGGTCTTCTCCAGCGCCGTCCGGACCAGTTCGTCGCGAACCTCGCGGCCCTTGGCGGTCAGGACCAGGACGCGAGAGCGGCGGTCGGCCGGGTCCACGGCGCGCTCCACCAGCCCCCGATCGACGAGCTGGTTGGTGATGAAGGTCAGGTTGGGGGCGTTGCAGTACAGGCGCTCGGTCATCACCTTCATCGAGGGTGGCGGCTCGGCCGGGT
Organism: Nonomuraea sp. NPDC004186; assembly: GCF_053603495.1. NCBI lineage: Bacteria > Bacillati > Actinomycetota > Actinomycetes > Streptosporangiales > Streptosporangiaceae > Nonomuraea > Nonomuraea sp. NPDC004186. The sequence continues at coordinate 34,597 of NZ_JBSGFQ010000018.1, forward strand.
CGATGGCCCACAGCGCCTGGAACGTCGCCGGTGTCAGGGCGTGCCTGGCCAGCGCCTGCCCGATCAGGTCGTTGGTCCGCATCCAGATGTCGTGGGTCGCGGCGACCACCGCGGTGAGCTCGGGCGTGGTCATGCCGCCATTCTACCGGTGTTTCGAGTCTCGAAGGATCGTGCTAGCGTCAATGCTTCGAGACTTGAAACAATGGAGGTCTTTGTGGCCGACGACTATCGCGGCGTCACCGCGCTCGTCACGGGCGCGTCCAAGGGGCTGGGGCGGGCGTACGCGCTGGAGCTGACGCGCCGGGGAGCGCGGGTGATCCTGCTGGCCCGTTCGGACGGGAGCCTGCGGGAGCTCGCCGCACACATTCGGGAACGGCACGGCAGGTCGGACGCCGAGGTCATCACCGGTGACCTCGCCGCTCCGGATGGTCCGGAACGGGTCCTGCGGGAGCTGCGTGACCGCGGCCTGACCGTCGATCTGCTGCTCAACAACGCCGGCGCGGGCAGCGCGGGCCCGTTCCTCAGCCGCCCGCTCGAGCCGCAACTGCGCTCCGTCGGGCTCAACGTCGTCGGCCTGATCGCGCTGACCCACGCGATCGGGGCCGAGCTGGTCGCCCGCGGCTCCGGCGGCATCATCAACGTCTCGTCCACCGCGGCCTTCCAGCCCATGCCTTACCAGGCCAGCTATGCCGCGACCAAGGCTTTCGTGCTCTCCTTCACCGAGGCGCTGGCCGAGGAGCTGCGCGGCACCGGCGTCCACGTCATGGCCGCGCACCCCGGCGCGATCGCGACCGGCTTCTTCGACGGCACCTCGGCCACGATCGACTCCCGGGTCGCCGACACGCCGGCCACCGTCGCGGCCCGTACGCTGGACGACTACGCCCGGCGACGCGCGGTGTCCTACCCGGGCCGGGCCATGAACCGCGCCCTGACCTGGCCCGCGCGCCTGCTGCCGCGCACCGTCGTCGCGCGGATCGCCGGCGGGTTCAACCGCCGGCTGCGCATGCACGAAGTCGTCGACCTCGCCTAGCGCTCCAGTGACACATCGCGATCATGGTGGGGATCAGCGCTCTCCCCGGCCTGGCCGTCCGCCCTGTGCCTCGGGGATCCCGCAGACTCGGTTCGCCCCGTCCGGCGCACGGACCGAACACCGCTCGGACCCCCGGTCCGGGCGAGAAGGCTCAGCGCCGCCGCTGACCCGGTGCCGGCCTCGGCGGTCACCACGACTATCCGCTGGCCTTCCTCCTGCGGGACGTTCAGGGTCTGGAGGTTGAGCTGCATGCGGCCGACGACCGGATGGTGCATGCGGTAGGTCGCGAGGTCCCACTTCCTGACCCGGTGCTCGGACCACATGCCGGCGAACTCCGGGCTCTTCATGGTCAGTTCGCCGATCAGTGCGGCCAGCCGAGGATCGTCCGGATGCTGCCCGGCGGCGAGCCGCAGTTTCCCGACCACGTCTCTGGCCTTCTTCGGCCAGTCCTCCGTGTACAGGTCCCGTGTGTGTGCGTCCAGGAAGACCAGCCGGGCCGTGTTCGGACGCTGGTCGGGCTGATCGGGGATGTGCGGGTCCAGATGCCCGGCGAACAGTGCGTGTCCCGTGCGGTTCCAGGCCAGTACGTCGCTGCGGCGCCCCAGCACGATCGCGGGCGCGTCGCCGAACGCGGCGAGCAGTTGCCGGGTCGTGTCTCCCGCTCGCTCCGGCGCGGGCCTGCGCCGGGTGCCGGTGCGGCGCGAGGCGCGGGCCAGGTCGTGCAGGTGGGCCCGCTCCACCTCGTCAAGACGGAGGGCACGGGCCAGCGCGTCCAGCACCTCCGGTGACGCGTTGAGCGAGAGCCCCTGCTCCAGGCGCGTGTAGTAGGACAGGCCCACCCCGGCGAGCTGTGCCAGCTCGTCACGGCGCAGCCCCGGCACGCGACGGCGCTCTCCGAAGTCCCGGAGTCCCACATCCGCCGGCTGCAATTGCGACCGGCGCATCCGGAGGAACTCCCCCAACCCCGACTTCTTGTTCATACGCCGAGTATCGAGCACCGGGGCGCCAGGCAGCCTGACCCCGCCAGGGACAGGCTGTGAACGGCCGGCGACAGCAGACTCGACGCCACGAGCAGGACGCAGGGCCGGAGTCCGGTACGGCAACTGCTCGACCTGACTCACCACTTGGCAACGGTATCCACGCGCCGCCCGGCACGCCGGGCCGGACCGCGTCTTCGGAAGGAAGAACACCCCATGAAGCTGAAGCAGTCCGCGATCGCCTTGGCCCTCTCCGCCATGACGGTCCCCGGCATCGTGCTGGCCGGCACCACCGGCGCCCTCGCCACTCCCGACCGGTACGCCGCCACCATCTCCGACCGATCCCATCCGGCGGCGCCCACCGTGGACGCCAAGGGGCCGGGGGTCTTCCCTCACTCCGCGGACTACGACCCGGACTCCCGGAAGTTCGTGACGGGTTCGCTGGCGCACAGCACCATCTCCTCCGTCGACCAGAAGGGCAACGTGCGCACCCTCGTCGACGACAAGAAGCTGGTGTCCGTGCAGGCCGTACGGGTGGACTCCAGGCGGAACCGGATCCTGGCCGGTAACGTGGACTACGGAACGGCCGACCGCTCCACGCCCGCCACCAAGTTCAAGGTCGCGGGTGTCGCCGGCTACGACGCCAATAGCGGACGCCGACTCTGGTACGCCGACCTGAACAAGGTCGCGGACGACGGCAAGCAGCATCTCGTGTCCGACGTGACGATCGCTCCGGACGGCACGGCGTACGCCGTCGACGAGCTCTCCCCGACGATCTTCCGCATCGACCGCGCCGGACGGGCCTCCGTCCTCCTGCGCGACGACCTGCTGGCAGGTGATCTGAAGATCCCAGACTTCCTGGACAACGTGGGCATGAGCGCCGTCGCATGGATGCCCGGCAACCTCCTCATCGTCGCGAAGGCCGACGGCAGCCTGGTGCGGGTACCGGTCGCCCACCCCGAACACGCCGCCAAGGTCAGGCTCTCCAAGAACCTCAAGGCCCTCACCGCGGGCATCCGGGTCCTGCCGGACGGGTCGATCGCCGCGATCAGCAGTGGACTGCTCAGCGGGAAGGCCGCCGTCGTGCAACGGGTTCGCCCCGGCCGCCACTGGAAGTCCGCCACCGTCTCGGTCACCGACACCGTCGCCGACCCGGTCAGCAGCGCCGTCACGGCCGGCCCCCGAGGCACGACCTACGCGCTCAGCGGCGGTCTGGCAGCCCTGCTGGCCGGCAAGCCGAACGACGGCTTCACGCTGCGCCCGGTCAACGTGCGCTGACCCGCACCACCGTTCGGGCCCGCCTCTCTCCCCGGGCCGGTTCCGAAGAAGCACCGGCCCGACCTTCCGCACCACACCGTCATCCCTGGCACCCGCGAAAGGAAACAACATGTCTGCGCTGTACACCACCGAGGCCCTGTCGACCGGTGACGGCCGCAACGGCCACGTACGGTCCCTCGACGGCGTCCTGGACGAAGCTCTCGCGATCCCGAAGGACCTGGGCGGACCCGGCGGCGACAGGAACAACCCGGAGCAGCTCTTCGCCGCCGGATACGCCGCCTGCTTCCACAACGGACTCCGCCTGATCGCGAAGGGGATGGGAGTCGAGCTGCCCGAGTCGAGCGTGCGGTCGAAGGTGAGCCTGCTCCCGACGGGGACCGGCGGTTTCGCCCTCGCCGTGTCGCTGACAGCACACCTGCCCGGCCTGGAGCAGCCCACCGCCGACGAGTTGGTGAAGGCCACACACCAGGTGTGCCCGTACTCCAACGTCACCAGGGGGAACATCGAGGTGACCCTCAAGGCCACAGTCCAGTAGGGGACTTCGGACGGCTGACTCGCGGCGGTTACCGTGGCCGCAGTCCGCTGCGCTGCCGGCGGCGCCGGCCGATTCGGACCGGGGCCGGCTAGTACGGACGAACGTTGTCGGTTCGGCTGCCGCTAAGGAAGTTCATACACACTCGACCATGGCGTCGATCTCGCCCGGGGGTGAGGACACGCTCCACAGGCGTTGAAATGCGAAGCGGGAGAAGTCATCACTTCTCCCGCTTCGATATGAAGTGTCCGAGGGGGGACTTGAACCCCCATGCCCATCACTGGGCACTAGCACCTCAAGCTAGCGCGTCTGCCTATTCCGCCACCCGGACTTGGTGCCTGCACGTGAGACCGTCATCTCGCGTCGGCTCAGTAAGGTTAGCAAACTCTGAGGGGTGCGTCATACCAAGAATCAGCTCGCCCCTCCGAGGTGTCTCCGCCGGCCGGGATATGGGGCGGGCGGGAGCTCCTGATGGGGCCTTGCTGACGTACGCCAGAGGGTGTTGAGGCAGTTGGTGGCGGTTTGGCCCATGGGGAGTTGGCGAATTTCTGGGTCTCCGTTGAAAAGCTCTTGCGACCACCTTGAGTGCTGCTACGGTTACGGACCGTTGAGGGGTGAGTCCATGGACCGGCCTCACGACAAATGAGGCCGGTTCTGGAGTGCGGGAGGTCACGTGGCGCGCATGGTGGTGCGGCGGAGGGCTGTGGCCCTCGGTGTGCATCGCCTGCCCGTGACCGTCCCGGCGCATGACGTGACCACCGTTCGGGTTGACCGGATGGCGCGGTTCGCGGCCGGTGCCCGGCGGCTCGTCGTGCGGGCAGTCACTGTCGGCGCCCTGGTAGCCGCCGGATGGCTGTTCGCCGTCATCTTCGGCATGCTCACCGCCGCCCCGGCGGCGGCCGAAGTGGCGACTCCTACGGCGGACGCGCAAGCGAAGACCACGGCCGCGCAGACCGTGGACGGAGCCGCGTCCGCTCAGGTGCCTCACTCCCTCACCAGCCCCGATGACAACGCCGAGGCCATGGCCGGGCGTACGGTCGACGGGCTCAACAGCCAGCAGGATCCTGGCCTGCCATCGCCATCCACCGCCGGAAAGATCCTGGACACCAATGGCTTGGTGCCCAACGGCGGTGGCAGCGGCTCGTTCGGGGCCGCTGCGGGGGACGTCGCGAGGTCTGTGTTCGACCCGCGGCTGCAGGTGCTGCGCGCCCTCCTGGCGCGGGTGCCTGCCCCCGTCGTCCGCACAGCGGCGGACGACCCCTCCTTCTCGCCTGACTGACCCGCCTTGCAGCTGCCGGTCCTTTCGTTGACCGGCCCCTTTCCGAAGTGACGCGGTTGAGCGCGGTCTGAGACGCCTCTCCGCCGGCGGGTGCACAAACACGTCAGTTCAGCTGTTCGCGAACCCGAGGTCTCCGCTGTGCGCGAAACCTCGCACGGCCTCGGGCTGCCCGCGAACCGTTCCGTAATCCCCCAAGAAGTTATTCCCAAGAAGTTATCCCCCCAAGAAGAACCACTAGGAGCATTCATCATGCGTACGTGGGCAAAGGCATCTACTCCCGCGGCTCTGCTCGCCGTTGCCGTCATGTCGTTCGGCGGCGGCACCGCCCTGGCCGACACCTCGGGCGACGCGTCCGTCGGCGGCGGCAACCAGGTCGACCTGCCGATCTCCCTGCCCATCGACATCAGCGGCAACTCCGTCGGCGCGGTCGGCAGCTCCTCTGCCTCCTCGCAGGGCGGCGCCGAGGTCGTCAACAAGGGCGGCATCCCGGGCAACCGCACCTCGGGCAACGCGAGCGTGCTCGGCGGCAACCAGGTGAACGCGCCCATCAGCGCCCCGGTCAACGCCTGTGGCAACGCCGTCTCGCTGGTCGGCAGGTCCGACGCGGGCTGCAAGGGCGGTGCCACCGTTCGCAACCAGGGCAAGGGCGGCGCGGGCGGTAACCGTACCTCCGGCGACGCCAGCGTGCTGGGCGGCAACCAGATCACCGCGCCGATCTCCGCGCCGATCAACGTCTGCGGCAACGCGGTCGCGATCTTCGGCAGCGCGACGGCGGGCTGCAAGGGCGGCTCCAGCGTCCACAACACCGGAGTGGGCGCGGGCGGCAACCGCACCTCGGGCAACGCCAGCGTGCTGGGCGGCAACCAGGTCGTCGCGCCGATCTCCGCGCCGGTGAACATCTGCGGCAACGCCGTCGCCGTCGTCGGCCGGGCGTTCGCGGGCTGCAAGGGCGGCTCGACCGTCACCAACGGCGGCGGCCACCGGAACGGCTACCACGGCCCCCGCGGCCCCGTAGGCTCCTCGGGCAACGACACCGACGGGCGCTTCGGGGTCGGCAGCGGCAACCAGGTGATCGCCCCGATCAGCGTGCCCGTCAACATCTGCGGCAACGCCGTGGGCAACGCCGCCGCCAGGTGCGAGGGCGGCTCCAAGGTCGAGAACACCCGCCGCGGGTCCGGGGCGGGCGGCAACGTCACCTCCGGCCAGGCGGGCGTCCTCAGCGGCAACCAGGTGGTGGCGCCGATCAGCGCGCCCATCAACGTCTGCGGGAACGCGGTGGCCCTGGTCGGGCACGCGTTCGCCGGCTGCAAGGGCGGCGCCCGCGTGAAGAACGGCGGTACCGGCGCCGGTGGCAACCGCACCTCCGGCCGGGCCGGCGTGCTGAGCGGCAACCAGGTCATCGCGCCGATCACCGCCCCGATCAACATCTGCGGCAACGCGGCAGCCGTCCTCGGCGCCTCCAGGGCCCACTGCAAGGGCGGGGCCAAGGTCGACCGCACCGGTGGCGGCGGCAACCACACCTCCGGCCGCGCCGGGGTGCTCGCGGGCAACCAGATCATCGCGCCGATCGCCGCTCCCATCAACGTCTGCGGCAACGCGGCCGCCGTCCTCGGCGACGCCGCGGCCGGGTGCCTCGGTGGCGCGAACGTCGGCAGGCCCGAGTACGGGCACGGATTCGTCCGCGGCGGCGTCGAGCGGACGGCCGGCAAGGGCTCCAAGGGCGGGCTGCTGCCCATGCTGCCCGCCGTCCCGGTCCTGGGCGGCGTGCAGGACCTCGCCGGCGTCACCCAGAAGGGCAACGACCTGGCCGGGGTTCCCCAGCAACTGGGCGTGACCGGCAAGCTGCAGGAGGTCACGGGTACCGGCCTGACCTCGGTGCCGCTGGTCGAGGACGCCGCCCAGACGTTCGGCCTGCCGAGCCTGCCCGAGCTGCCCGGCCTGCCCGGCCAGGCGCAGAGCCCGGCCCAGCCGAAGAAGAAGCACGCGGCCGGCCAGGTCGACGGCGCCGGGCGCCCCGCCTCCTCGAGCGGCGCCGTGTCCGTGCTCGACCCGGCGACCGGCCTCGTGGCCGGTACCCCGGTCGGCGGCGCCGTCACCTCGGCCACCCACGGCCTTCCGGTCAGCGGCCTGATGAGCGCCGAGCAGCCCGCCGGCCTCGGGGGGATGAACTCCAGCTCCCTGCTCGCCCTCATGATCGGCGCGATGTTCGCCGCCTCGGCGACGCTGTTCGGGACCGCCCGCCGGTTCCGGATCGGCCGGAAGTAAGGGAATCAGGCAGCACGTAACAAGGACGGCTACCGCTCACAGCCTGTGAGCGGTCAGCGTTAGACGCTTTGCCCGTTCCGGGGGCGCGGCCCGGGGCGGGCAAAGCCATGTCCGGGGTTCACAGCGTGCTGCGTACCCGAATGACCTTGCGACGCAGCCGTACGTGGCGGCTACCGTCGGGGTAGACGCGTACGCGGGCCAGCTCCCACTGCCCGTACTCTGCGTGTTCGGTCAGCAGCTGACGTGCTGCTTCACGAGTGAGATCGCGTGGAATGAAGATATCCATGTAGGAGTAGTCGAGCACAACGATTAGTCTCCAGGGTGAGTCAGGGCGCCATGCCGCTCGATGGGCCTTATTCTGCGTGCTTGTGGGTGGACCCGGAAGCTAGTGGGTAGCCCGGGGGAAGGAAATTTCCGCGAGTCGGGTTACCTTTCAGTCTGTACCGACTCCCGGCAGGGGGATTTGCAAAGCGAACAGCGAGGTAGGAAGCAGCGTGCCAGCCAAGAACGGCAGCGCCGGCGGAACACGCCTGGTGATCGTCGAGTCGCCCGCGAAGGCGAAGACGATCGCCGGGTACCTCGGGCGCGGCTACATCGTCGAATCGAGCATCGGCCACATCCGTGACCTTCCGGAGAGGGCCGACGACATCCCCGAGAAGTACAAGGGAGCCCCATGGGCTCGCCTCGGGGTCAATGTCGAGCACGAGTTCGAGCCGCTGTACGTCGTCAACCCGGACAAGCGGTCGCAGGTCAACAAGCTGCGGCAGCTGTTGAAGGACGCCGACGAGCTCTATCTGGCCACTGACGAGGACCGCGAGGGCGAGGCCATCGCCTGGCACCTGCGAGAGGTCCTCAAGCCTAAGGTCCCGGTCCACCGCATGGTGTTCCACGAGATCACCCCGCAGGCCATCCAGGACGCCGTGGCCAACCCGCGCGACCTCAACCTGCGCCTGGTCGACGCCCAGGAGACCCGGCGCATCCTCGACCGCCTCTACGGCTACGAGGTCAGCCCGGTCCTGTGGAAGAAGGTCAAGCCCCGCCTGTCGGCCGGCCGCGTGCAGTCGGTGGCGACGAGGCTCGTGGTGGAGCGCGAGCGGGAGCGCATGGCGTTCACGCCCGCCCACTACTGGGACCTGCAGGCGCTCTTCGACACGAACAAGCCCGAGGAGCGGCCGCGTGACTTCACCGCGACCCTCACGGGGGTCGACGGCAAGCGGGTGGCGCAGGGCCGCGACTTCGCCAGCACCGGGCGGCTCAAGAACGTCGACGTGCTCCACCTGTCCGAGGAGGCCGCGGGCGAGCTGGCCGGGCGGCTGACGGGCGCGTCGTTCGCGGTCAAGTCCGTGGAGCGCAAGCCGTACACGCGCAAGCCGTACGCGCCGTTCCGGACGACCACGCTGCAGCAGGAGGCCAGCCGGAAGCTGGGCTTCTCCGCGAAGTACACCATGCAGGTGGCCCAGCGGCTCTACGAGAACGGCTTCATCACCTACATGCGTACCGACAGCATCACGCTGTCGGAGACCGCCGTGGCGGCCGCCAGGTCCCAGGCGATCAAGCTGTACGGGGCCGCGTACGTGCCCGACAAGCCGCGCGTCTACAGCAGCAAGGTGAAGAGCGCGCAGGAGGCGCACGAGGCGATCCGGCCGTCGGGCGAGGAGTTCCGCACGCCGGGCGAGACCGGGCTGTCGGGCGACATGTTCCGGCTGTACGAGCTGATCTGGCAGCGTACGGTGTCCTCGCAGATGAAGGACGCGGTGGGCGAGTCGGTCACGGTCAAGGTGGGCGGCAGGTCGTCGTCGGGCGAGGACGTCGAGTTCAGCGCGTCCGGGCGGACGATCACGTTCTACGGGTTCCTCAAGGCGTACGTGGAGGGGGCAGACGACCCCTCGACCGACCGCGACGACTCCGAGAAGCGGCTGCCGAACTTGGCGGAGGGCGACGCGCTCAGCGTCACCAGGCTCGACGTGGCGGGCCACTCGACCAAGCCGCCCGCGCGTTACACCGAGGCGTCGCTGGTCAAGGAGCTGGAGGACCGCGAGATCGGGCGGCCCTCCACGTACGCCTCGATCATCGGGACCATCCTCGACCGCGGCTACGTGTTCAAGAAGGGCACGGCGCTGGTGCCGTCGTTCCTGGCGTTCGCCGTGGTCAACCTGCTGGAGCAGCATTTCGGCAACCTGGTCGACTACGACTTCACGGCCGAGATGGAGAAGGTCCTCGACGACATCGCCAACGACCGGGCCGAGCGGGTGCCGGAGCTGCAGCGCTTCTACTACGGCTCCGACGGCGACGAGGGCCTGAAGGAGATGGTCACCGACCTCGGTGACATCGACGCCAAGGAGATCAGCTCGTTCCCGGTCAAGGGCACGGACATCGTGCTGCGGGTCGGGCGTTACGGGCCCTACCTCGACAGGGACGGCGCGCGGGTCAACGTGCCCGAGGACATGACGCCCGACGAGCTGACGGCGGAGAAGGCCGAGGAGCTGTTCTCCAGGCCGACGGGCGACCGGGAGCTCGGGCGCGACCCGGTGTCCGGGAACATGATCGTGGCCAAGGACGGCCGCTACGGCCCGTACGTGACCGAGGTCCTGCCCGAGCCGCCCGAGGACGAGGCGCCCAAGAGGCGGACGAAGAAGGCCGACGCGCCCAAGCCGCGCACGTCGTCGCTGTTCAAGACGATGTCGCTGGACACGATCACGTTCGAGGACGCGCTCAAGCTGCTGTCGATCCCCAGGCTCGTGGGCGAGCTGGAGGGCGAGGAGGTCGTGGCCTCCAACGGCAAGTTCGGCCCGTACCTGAAGAAGGGCACCGACTCGCGCTCGCTGGCCTCGGAAGAGGACCTGCTGACGGTCACGATCGAGCAGGCCAAGGAGCTGTTCGCGCAGCCGAAGCAGCGCGGCCGGCGGGCCGCGGCGGCGGCGCCGCTGCGCGAGCTGGGCGCCGACCCCCACTCCAAGAAGCCCATTGTGGTGAAGGAGGGGCGGTTCGGGCCTTACGTGACCGACGGCGAGACGAACGCGTCGCTGCGCAAGGGCGACACGGTCGAGGACATCACGACCGAGCGGGCGGCCGAGCTGCTGGCCGAGCGGCGCGAGCGGGCGCCGGCGGCCAAGAAGACGACCACGAGGAAGGCGCCGGCGAAGAAGGCTCCCGCGAAGAAGCCGGCGGCCAAGTCGTAAGGCGAGCCGCGAGGTTGGCGGGGCCGCAGGACGCGGCCCCGCAAGTAGCATCGACGCTGTGATCGTCTTGTTCTTCGCGGGCCTGATCCTGCTGGCACACCTTTATCTGTGGCAGCGGATGGTCCGTTCCACCACGGCCCCCGGGCGGCTGCGCAAGGCGCTGACATGGGGCGTGGTGGGGCTGACGGTGCTCGTCGTGGCCACGTTCGCGGCCACGCGGATGGACTTCGGGCACTGGCTGGCCTGGCCGGGCTACGTCTGGCTGGCGCTGATGTTCTACCTGATCGTCTTCCTCGTGGTGCTGGAGGCGCCGCGGGCGGTGGCCGCGCTCGTCCTGCGCAGGGCCTCGCGGAAGGCCGTGACGCTCGAGGCGGCGCCGGTGCCCGTGCCCGCCATGGCGGGCGCCCCGGCGCCCCCCGAGCCCGCTCCCGTGGTGGCCCCGATCAGCCGGAGGCTCTTCCTGGGGCGGACCACCGCCGCCATCGCGGGCGTGGGAGCGCTCGGCACGGTCGGGTACGGCATGACGAGCGCCCTGGGCGACCCCGTGATCGAACGCGTGAAGGTGGCCCTGCCGAAGCTGGACTCACGGCTCGGCGGCCTGCGGTTCGCCGTGGTGAGCGACATCCACCTGGGGCCCCTCACGGGCAGGGGACACACCGAGCGGATCGTCCGCATGATCAACGGCCTGGAGGCCGACGTGGTGGCGATCGTGGGCGACCTGGTGGACGGGTCAGTGGCCCAGCTGGGGCCGCTGGCTCAGCCGCTGAAGAGCCTGGAGTCCCGTTACGGGGCATATTTCGTGACCGGCAACCACGAATACTTCGCTCCCAGCGGGCCCCTGGAGTGGATCGAGGAGCTCGATCAGCTCGGCGTACGCTCGCTGCGGAACGAGCGCGTGGAGATCAGGCACCAGGGTGCCGTGCTGGACCTCGCCGGAGTCAACGACCTCAACGGCGCCTCGGCGGGCGACGGGCCCGACTTCGACAAGGCGCTGGGCGGCCGGGACGCCGGCCGGTCCACGGTGCTGCTGGCGCACCAGCCGGTCCAGGTCGGCCAGGCCGCTCGCCACGGCGTCGACCTGCAGCTGTCCGGCCACACGCACGGCGGGCAGATCGCGCCGTTCAACCTGGTGGTGGGCCTGCAGCAGCCCGTGGTCTCCGGCCTGGCCACGGTCGACGGGGTGCAGGTCTACGTCACCAGGGGCGCCGGGTTCTGGGGCCCGCCGGTGCGCGTCGGGGCGCCGCCCGAGATCACGCTGCTGGAGTTGCGCTGACTTTCCGCGATCTACTGGTCACCTGCGGTCATGATGGCGTAGAGTATCCAACCGGATACTGATCGGAGGTGGGGGATGGTCTCCTCGCCTATGGAGGCGGCGCACGCCGCCTTCTGGGCCGAGCGCGGCGGGCAGCTGTTCAAGCAGGCCCGCCATGCGGCGAGCATGAACCAGCGCGTCCTGGCCAGCGTGAGCGGCACGTCGAGGACCACGCTGTCGGCCTACGAGCACGGCAGGAAGTCACCGACATTGGAGACCGCGGGGCGCATTCTCGACGCGGCCGGCTTCCGGCTGGCGCTCGAGGCCAAGGTCGAGTTCGCGGCCCGCGCGGGCGACGGTCGGACGTTCCACGTGCCGAGCCGGTTGCGGCGGCTGCCGGTCGGGGCGGCGCTGGGCGTCGTGCGGCTGCGGGAGCGGGTCTACGACCTGGCCGACCGGGAGGCGCGCCGGGCCGCGTACACCGTGCTGCTGTGCGAGGGCGAGCCTCAGGAGCTGCTCGATCACGTGGACGGGGTGCTGCTCGTGGAGCTGTGGGGCGAGCTGGAGCTGCCCGGGGAGATCCGCGCGGAGTGGGGGCCATTGGTGGAAGAGGCCCGACGTGAGGCCGGAGTTATGAATTGATGATGCTTTTGGGGGCCTATTCGAGGTCTGCACCCTGCACGCTGGCCCGCGAACGTAATACCCTCAGCCCCGAGTCGGCCGGGAATATCCGGCTGGTCTGTTGTCCGCCCACTTCCTGGATACGCTGAAATCATGACTGCCCCTGGTCGAAGCCGCCCGACCCACGTGCTGGCCAATGCGCCGTTTCGACGGCTTTGGATGGCCATGTCGGTGTGCAGCCTGGGCGACTGGCTCAACATCCTGGCGCTGACCGCCCTGGCCGGTAATCTCACGCAGAACGACTACCGTCTGCAGTCGCTGGCGGTCGGCGGGGTGTTCATCGCCAAGATGCTGCCCGCCGTGCTGCTCGGGCCGCTCGCGGGGGTGTTCGCCGACCGGTTCGACCGGCGGCTGATGATGGTCGTGGCCGACCTGCTCAGGTTCGCCGTGGTGTTGTCGATCCCGTTCGTCCGCAGCTACCAGTGGGTGATCGTCGCGACCGTCCTGGTCGAGTGCGTCAACCTGTTCTGGGTTCCCGCCAAGGACGCCACGGTGCCCAACCTGGTGCGCAAGGACCAGCTCGAGTCGGCCAACCGGCTCAACCTGCTGGTCACGTACGGCACCGCGCCGGTCGCGGCCATGCTGTTCGCGGCGCTGTCCGTGGTGGGCGGTGTGATCACGAGCATGGTGCCGTCCATGGCCGGCCAGGACGCCACGTCGCTCGCGCTGGTCGTCAACGCCTGCGCCTACCTCGTCTCGGCCGTCCTGATCTTCACGCTGCGCGACATCCTCAAGCGTGACGGCGCCATCTCCACGCCCTCCGTGCTCAAGCAGATCGTCGAGGGCTGGCGGTTCGTGGGCGGCAACCGGCTGGTGCGCGGGCTGATCATCGGCATGCTGGGCGCCTTCGCCGCGGGCGGGGCCGTGGTCGGCGTCGCCAAGATCTATGTCCAGGCGCTCGGCGGCGGAGACGCGGCCTACGGCGTCGTGTTCGGCGCGGTCTTCGTCGGCATGGCGCTGGGCATGTTCTTCGGCCTCAGGCTGCTGCGCGAGCTGTCGCGGCGGCGGCTGTTCGGCCTGGCCATCACCGTGGCGGGGCTCGTGCTGGTGGCCACCGCGCTGGTGCACAACCTGGTGATCGTGGTCATGCTGACCGTGCTGCTGGGGGCGTGCGCGGGCATCGCGTGGATCATCGGCTACACGCTGATCGGGCTCGAGGTCGAGGACGGGCTGCGGGGTCGTACGTTCTCGTTCCTGCAGTCCACGGCGCGGGTGACCCTGCTGCTGGTGGTCGCCGTGGCCAACCCGCTGGCGGCGATCTTCGACGTCCACTGGCTGCGGTTCGGCACGATCGCCTACCGGTTCGACGGCTCCAACCTGGTGCTGGTCATCGGCGGGGTGCTCGCCATGGTCGTGGGCGTCCTCGCGCTGCGGCACATGGACGACAGGAAGGGCGTCTCGCTGGCCGGCGACCTGATCGCGGCGGTGCGCGGCGAGCGGTTCCCGGCCGAGGCGGCCGAGGCGGTGCCCGGGCTCTTCGTGGCGTTCGAGGGCGGCGAGGGGTCGGGCAAGACCACCCAGTCGCGGCTGATCGCCATCTGGCTGCGTGACCAGGGCTACGACGTGGTGCAGACGCGCGAGCCGGGCTCGACCAAGGTCGGCATGCGGCTGCGGGCTATCCTGCTCGACGCGGCCGAGCGCGGGCTGTCGGCGCGTTCCGAGGCCCTGCTCTACGCCGCCGACCGGGCCGAGCACGTGGAGAAGGTGATCCGTCCCGCGCTCTACCGGGGCTCGCTCGTGATCACCGACCGGTACGTGGACTCCTCGCTGGCCTACCAGGGGGCCGGGCGGGCGCTCGACCCGAAGGACGTGTCCAAGATCAACGCTTGGGCCACCGGCGGGCTGGTGCCGCACCTGACGGTGCTCATCGACACCCCGCCGCAGGTGGGGCTGACCCGGCTGGGCGGGGCCGCCGACCGGATCGAGTCGGAGCCGCTGGACTTCCACGAGCGGGTACGCAGGGAGTTCCGGGCCCTGGCCGCGGCGGCGCCCGAGCGTTACCTGGTGGTGGACGGCACGCTGGAGCCCGAGGTGATCACCCGCCAGATCCAGGACCGGATCCGCGACATCCTGCCGGACCCGGTGCCGCAGGAGTCCGAGGACGCCACGGGCACGATGCCCGCCATCCGCGGCGACTGGACGATGCCGACCATCCGCGACTAGCCCTCGCGTGGGCGGGGCCCCGGGAGATGGCGGATGTCGCCCGGGTTCTTCCGGGGTCTTCTTTCGGGGTCTTCTTTCAGGCGGGCGCGTCGGCGAGAGTCGCGTACGGGCGTGGGGACTGCCGTCGGCGGTTAGCCTTACGTCGTGGCAGTTTTCGATGACCTCGTCGGGCAGGACCAGGCGGTGGCCGTGCTGTCGCGGGCCGCGGCGGCGGCCGGGGAGGTCGTCAGGGGCGGGCGCGGCGCGGGCATGACACACGCGTGGCTGTTCACCGGGCCGCCGGGCTCGGGCCGGGAGGACGCCGCCCGCGCTTTCGCCGCCGCGCTGCTCTGCCCCGACGGCGGGTGCGGCCACTGCGACCAGTGCCACCAGGTGTTCATCGGCTCCCATCCCGACCTGGAGTCCGTACGCCCCCAGGGCCTGTCCTACAGCGTCAAGCAGACCCGCGAGCTCATCCTGCGGGCGGCCGGGGCGCCGACGCAGGGGCGGTGGCGGGTCATCCTGTTCGAGGACGCCGACCGGGCCACGGAGTCGGCCGCCAACGCCCTGCTCAAGGCCATCGAGGAGCCCCCGCCACGTACGGTCTGGCTGCTGTGCGCGCCCGCTCCCGACGACCTCATGATCACCATCAGGTCGCGCTGCCGGGTGGTCAACCTGACCACCCCGGCCACGGAGGCCGTCGCCCATGTGCTGGCCACGCGCGACAGCGTGCCGCCGGACGTGGCCAGGTTCGCCGCCAAGGCCGCTCAGGGGCACATCGGCAGGGCGCGGGCGCTGGCGCTCGACGAGGGTGTCAGGCGGCGTCGTGAGGCCGTTCTGGGCATCCCGCGCTCGCTGACCGGGGTGGGGGAGTGCGTCTCGGCCGCCGAGCGGCTGGTCAAGACGGCGGAGGAGGAGGCCGCCGCGGCCACGGCCGCGCTCAACGAGAACGAGACCGCCGAGCTGCGCAAGCTCTACGGCGAGGGATCCACGGGCAAGGGGCTCAACCGAGGGCTCGTACGCGGCGGGGCCGGGGCGCTGAAGGAGCTGGAGGACCGGCAGAAGTCGCGGGCCACGCGGATCAAGCGCGACTCGCTGGACGCGGCGCTGCTGGAGCTGGTGTCGTTCTACCGGGACGTGCTGGCCATGCAGTTCGGGGCCGGGGTCGAGCTGGCCAACGACGATCTCCGCTTCGACCTCGACCAGCTGGCCAAGGTGGCCACGCCCGAGGAGACGCTGCGCCGGATCGATGCGATCATGCAGTGCAGGGAGCGGCTGGCGGCGAACGTCAACCCGCAGATGGCCGTAGAGGCGATGATGCTGTCGCTGCGTTCCTGACTCGTGATCATGGGGCGTTGGGCGGGGATGAGGAGCGGCAGTGGCTGACGAGGCACCCTCGGGCTTACGGTCGTTGATCGCCGTGCTGCTGGCCGGGATGTCGGTCCTCGTGGGCACGCCGGCCGCGGCGGACCCGGTGACCGCCCCGGAGGTCAGCACGAGCGACGAGTGGGAGATCGCCGTCTTCCTGTGCACTCCGACCACGTACGGGTGCCACAGGCGCGGTGCCACGGCGAGGCAGAAGCGGGCGCTCAGGACGTTCCTGGAGTCCAGGCCGGAGCTGAGCGGGGTCCGGTTCGTCGATCGGGCGAGCGCGTACGAGAGCTTCCGGCGGGACTTCGCCGGCAACAGGACGCTGCTGAAGGCCGTACGGGCGAAGGACCTGCCGGAGTCGTTCCGCCTCCAGGTGAAGAAGGGGGCCGACCCGGATCGGGTGCGGCACGCGGTGTATCGGCGGCCCGGGGTGGGCGACGTCATCGACCAGGCCGTGCTCTATGGCGATACGCAGCCTATGGCGTCGGAATGGGACATCAGTGTCTACCTGTGCGTGAAGGACTCGGCCACGCCGGCCTGCCTGTCCAGTCGTGGCAAGGCGAACGGGAAGATCGCGACTCTCAAGGAAAAGAAGGCCGTCGTCGCGGAGATCGAGCGGACACCTGGGGTTGAGAAGTATGTCTTCGAGGATCAGGCGACGGCGTACCGGAACTTTGTCGAGAGCTACGCCGACAACGAATCGCTCGTAAGTGCCACCCGGATGTCGGACATTCCTGAGTCGTACCGGCTGACGATGCGGCCCGAGGCCGACTGGAACGCGGTCAGCCGCAGGCTGGCGCGGCTGTCAGGGGTGAGTCAGGTGCGGAACCAGAGGTGTATGGACGCCCAGATCAAGCTTGTCGCGGAGTACGGGCGTGATGACCTGCCCGACAGCAAGGTCTGCGCGCCGAGCCAGTGAACCCGTCGGGTGACGCGAGCAGCAGATGGGGCTGACGGGCGTCTCTGATACGTGGAAGTCGAACTACTCACCCAACAAGAGGCTCGGGCGCGGCAGCGAATAGACGTGGCGTCGATCTTCGCCGAGCACCACGTGGGCCTCGTGCGGCTTGCCCTGATCATGGTCGGCGATCAGGCGACCGCGGAAGACGTCGTACAGGAGGCGTTCGCGCGCACCCATGCCGGGCGCGGCAGGTTGCGTGACGCCGACAAGGCGCTGGCCTATGTCCGCTCCGCGGTGCTCAACGGGTGCCGGTCGGTGCTGCGCAGGCGGGCGACCGTGTTCCGGCGGGCGGTGCCGTACGAACCGCCCGTCTGGTCGGCGGAGAGCGCCGCGCTCATGGGCGAGGAGCGGCGCGGGGTGCTGCTCGCCCTGCGTGAGCTGCCGCGCAGGCAGCGGGAGGCGCTCACTCTTCGCTACTACCTCGACCTGTCCGACCAGGAGATCGCCGACACCATGGGGATCGGCGCCAGCACGGTCAGGTCCACCATCGCGCGGGGGCTGGCCGCCCTCGGCCGGGCACTTGGGGAGTATTCATGAACAGCGCCATGGAAGACAGGCTGCGGGAGGCCTTCGCCGAGGCTGGGGCGACGGTGGACCCCACCACGCTCAGGCCGCTGAGGGCGTCGGAGCGGCGGCGGTTCAGGGTGGATTTCCGGCTGGTGGCGGTGGCCGCGACCGTGGTGCTCGCGGGGGCGGCGACCACTGTCGGGTTGCTGAGCGGTCCGGGTGACGAGGACCGCGCGGTGGCGGCCGATCCGGCGGGCGACGGGCAGAAGATGAACGTCTTCCTGTGCGCGAAGTCGTCGGACCGGGAGCAGACGGCGTGCAAGGGCGCTGTCAGCGAGGAGGAGACGCAGAAGATCGCGGCGGCGGTGCGGAAGGCGCCGGGGGTCACAGAGGTGAGCTACACGCATCAGACCGCGGCGTACGAGAACTTCCGGCGCGATTTCGAGCGCAACAAGGCCCTGCTGGCCGCCGTCGGCGTCGATGACCTCCCCGCTTCGTTCGGGCTGACCCTCACGAAGGGCACTGATCCGCGCCGTGTGCAGGAGGCGCTGCGTGGGGTGCCCGGGATCTTGACCGTTCAGGAAGTGACGCCCTACGAGTCCACTCCGGCGGACAAATGGGATGTGACGGTCTTCCTCTGCACCCCCTCGTCGAGCATGCCGTCCTGCGGCGCCGAGCATAAGTCCGACCGTACAGTCAGCCCCATCGTCACGAGGGAGGGGAAAGGAGTCACGCCCGCGCAGAGGGAGGCCATCCGGAAGCTGATCATCTCGATGCCCGGCGCCAAAGAGGTGTTCTTCGAGGATCAGGCGGCGGCTTACGAGAACTTCCGCCGCATGTACAAAGTCAACAAGGCGCTGGTCGACGCCACGAAAGTCAGTGACATGCCCCAATCGTTCAGGATCTTGCTGATGCCTGACGCCGACTGGAGCAAGGCCGCCAACAGGTTGAGGCGGGAACCAGGGGTGAGCCAGGTTCTGCACCGATGCATGAATGACGGCACTCGGCTGAAGTACTACTACGGGTTGACTCTGCCCGAGAGCAAGGTGTGCCCGACGGACAAGTGATCCGGCTCCCCCCTCACCATCCGGGCGCGGCACACGTAATGTGGCAGGGAAGGTCGTACGACCCCTTAGGCGTCAGGAGGCGAGCTCGAGCCCATGGGAATGATCATGGCCGTGAGCTTCACCCGTTACGGGAGGCTCTACTACCTCGATCCCGGCGAGCACAGCCCGAAGGTGGGCGACAAGGTGCTCGTGCCGACCGACTCGGGCCCCGAGGTGGCGGAGTGCGTCTGGGCGCCGCAGTACACGAGCGAGGACGTCGACGGCCTGCCCCTGTGCGCGGGCCTGGCCGGCGAGGAGCACCTGGCTCGCGACGAGACCAACAAGCGCCGCAGGGCCGAGGCCCGCAGCGTGTCGAAACGGCTGATCAAGCGGCACACGCTGCCGATGAAGGTGGTCGGGATCGACTACCTCGACGAGGACAACGTCTACACGGTCTACTTCTCGGCGCCGCACCGGGTCGACTTCCGCGCCCTGGTCCGCGACCTGGCCCGCAACCTGCGGGCCAGGGTCGAGCTGCGGCAGATCGGGCCGAGGGACGAGGCGCGGCTGCAGGGCGGCATCGGGCCCTGCGGCCGTGACCTGTGTTGTGCCACGTTCCTGAAGGACTTCGAGCCGGTCTCGGTACGCATGGCCAAGGACCAGGACCTTCCGGTCAATCCACTGCGGATCGCTGGGGCGTGCGGCCGGCTCATGTGCTGCCTGAAGTACGAACACCCGCTCTACCAGGAGTTCCGCGCCTCTGCCCCGCGGGCGGGGGCGAACGTGGAGACCCCGCAGGGGCCTGGTGTCGTGGTCGGCCACAACGTCCCGTCGGACTCCGTGGTGGTGCGCCTCAACGACGGGGGGCGGCGCTGCGCCTGCTCGAAGGCCAGTGTGTGCGCGCCGCGCAAGGCGTACGACTCGACGTACGGGGATCCGGCCGAGGCGTGATCGAGGGGAGCGAGGACCCCTCCGGCTCCTGTAGACTCTTGCAAGTCGCAGAGCACGCCGCCTTAGCTCAGTCGGCCAGAGCACTTCACTCGTAATGAAGGGGTCTGGGGTTCGAATCCCCAAGGCGGCTCCACGTCAGAAGCCCCCCGCGTGATCGCGGGGGGCTTCTGGGTGTCCAAGTGAGTGACTAAGCCTCCCGATCTCATGTCTTGAAGATCCGATCCATGGCCACCGCGCCCTCCTGGAGTACGGGGCAGACCAGCTCGGTCGCCGCCGTACTACTGTGGCCGGCCAGCCGGGAGATCTCCTCCAAGGGGATGCCTTGGTCTGAGAGCAGGGACACGAAGCTGCGGCGTAGCTCTCGGGGGGTCCACTTGTCGGGGTCGAGGTCAGTCTTGGCGATGACCGCGCGGAAGGCGCGCCGTATGTTGTGGGAGTCGAGAGGTGTGCCCACGGTCGAGGCGAACACGAGCCCGTGTTCCACCCACCGCTTGCCCGCCACTTCCTTGTCCGCCTCCCGCTGAGCCCTCTGTGCTTTGAGCGCTTCCACACAGCGCTGTTTGCTCCCGGACAGCTTGCGCAACGGTCAATGACCGGCCCGTATGACCACGCTGTAAGCTCGCCGCTCGGGTCGACGCGACCGGACGCAGTACTCCGACAAAATTCAATCCTTGATCTTGGTGTCCCAGCTCCGGCCCATGGGCAGCACTATCTTGCGTCGGAGCGGCGCCCGCACCTGAAGCTCCGACGGAACTCACCCGTTCTGAGCCGGAGGCAGACGGAGCGGGTGTGCCATGGGAGAGTTGGTAGCGGCGACGTCGTGATGCGTTACGCGTACTGCGTCGGGCAGGTCGGCACCGCCGCCATCCTCAGCCAGCCCGACAGACGCACCGGAATCATGGCGTACTGGGTGAGCGTCGGTCTGAGCGTTGGCCTGTGCTCTGGCGGCTTAGAGGCTCCGCGTGGAAGAGGTCAACAACCCAAGATAGCCATCGGCTGCAGCAGTCAGTGTCCCTGCTGTCTCTGGTGCCGGTGACTACATCGATCGCAAATCGAGAAATCGAATGGTGCTCCGCACGCCTTCTGAGCGCGCTTCGCGCGGAAGACCAGCTGTAACACCTGGGGGCTTCCAGGTGTTGCAGCAGGTTTCCCCCCGGACGGGCCACAGTGTGACGAGGCGCGCTTACTGCTCGTAGCGGCGCAATAACGCATTGTCCGGATTCATGTCAAGACGCTGAAGATGTTGCCGAAGCGCCCCCTTATGGCGTCCTTGAGTGCTCTTGTCGCGGTCCAATGCTGGCGTTTGGATCTAGGGGTGATCTTCCGCAGTGCGCTGCAAGCGGCGCTTTCGGATGCGTCACCCGTGTCGCCGGTCCTGCCTTGCACCGTCCTCTCGTCGTGGACAGGTCATCGGACTGCGCCGTCCTCCCAGAAAAGGAGTCATGACCGTGACCATGCTGACCTACACCCTCCTCACCGACCCGGCGCATCTGGAGGCGTCACAGGCCGACCGGTCCCCATCCAAGGGAAAGGTGTATCTGGTCGTGACCAACACCCACAAGAATGTGAAATGGTCCACGATCGAGGTAACGGTGCCCGGAGACCTCACCCCGAATATCGACGCGATCACGCCCAGGGGCACGTACACCCACACCCATGTGAACGCCCAGTTGCTCACCTCGCCGGCCACCCAGTCGGTGACATTCCAGCGATTGCAGAACACCAACGTCTTCCAGGCCACCCCTCCGGGGGGTGCCGACAGCTTCTCCCCCGGCGACTACATGGTGCTGGCGCTGGAGGACATCGTTGTCGCCAAGGTCGCCGGGCTGGCCGTGCTGATAGTGAAGGAGACCAGGCCAACGCGGCGGGGGTATGAAGTCAGCTTCGCGGCAGTACCGCTGGTGAAGGCCACTCCGAAGGAGATTCCGGCGCCGCGCGACTTCCGCCCCAACAAGGCCATGCTGGACGTCGGAGACTCCCTCACGCTGAGTTGGGAGGGCTCCGACGACTTCACCTACAAGATCCTGTTCCCCGGCGGAGAGATGCCCTTCTCCGTGGGCACGCGTACCTGGACCCTGGCCGACCCGCCGAAGCGGGCCACCACCTACACCCTCGTCGCCACCTCCGGCACCACGCCCAAGCAGGAACACTTCCTCACCACGACCGTTCAGGTGCGCCATCCCGTCCTGGAAACACTCACCGCCACTACCGGCATCGACACACCCTGGGTCCAGGGGGCGGCGAACGCGACCAAGGGGCGCATCACCTTCCTCAAGGACGGGCTGGACGTCCGCACTGGAAGCGGAGCTGAGGGAATTGTGCACGCCGACAAGGCCGTCCTGCACGGAGTGAACACCGAATGGGTGCAGGGGAGAAGCGCCGACGACGGAAAGATCACCTTCCCCAAGGACGGGCTCGATGTCCGCAACGGAAGCGGAGCTTGGGGAACCGTGCACGCCGACAAGGCTGACCTCAACGGCATCAACACCGAATGGGTGCAAGGACGAAGCGCCGACGACGGATGGATCACCTTCCCCGTGGAGGGGCTCAAAGTCCACCGGAAGGACAACAGCCACCTGACTCATCTGGACGTCGGTTATGCGACCCACGACATCGTGAAAACCAGAGTCGTGCGGGGACTGACTGACGGTGAAGGCTGGATCAGCTTCCGCAAGGAGGGGCTGAACATTCGCCGGGGGCAGGGCACGGAACGGGGAACTCTGTTCGCAGCCAAGACCGAACTGAAGGAATGAGTCCAAACGGCGTCCAGTGCCCTGCCGAATGGATCTCATGGGGATCAAGGGGCGGCGGCGCTGGGCGCCGTCACCCAGCCGTGCGCCTGCCGCTCACCAGGCATGCGGCCTGAGAGCGATCCGGTCGGCAAAGCCGCGCTGAGCCGCATCTTTGTGCCTGGCGCTCGAAGGTCTTGCCGACCCGACCGGGTGACGAAGTGGGTGACAATGAGGACGTTCGATCATGGACGTCCACGGACTCTGACGGACCACAAAAGGCAGGTCACCTCCTCGGCGGGGGAGGATGAGCAGGTCCTTTATTTTGCTCGTAATGAAGGGGTCTGGGGTTCGAATCCCCAAGGCGGCTCCAGGTCAGAGGCCCTTCCGGATGATCCGGGAGGGCCTTTTGCTAACACTTCTGCTAACGGGCGCTCGCCCAGATGATCGTTGTGATGCAGCATGGGGCTGTGGACGTCTTACTCTCGCAACTCCCCGCCCTACTGGGAGTGATCGTCGGCGCAGTGGGCTCCTATATGGCTACCTACCTGGTAGAGCGTGTCCGTTGGAACCGGCAACAGACGACTCGGTGGGATGAGGAACGTCGAAAGGCTTACGCGGAGTACGCGCACTCCGTCAAGGCGGTGATTCAGATGTCGGCCGAGATAGCCGCAGCGCGAGGTGTCAACACTCGGTTCAGGATCGTGAACAAGGTCGATGTTGAGGAGAGTCTCAAGGAGCTCGCCCGCGTCGCATTTGAGCGCTCGGCCAAATGGGAATCGGTCCTGCTGCTTGGCGATGACAAGACAATCGAGGCGGGACGCGCATGGCACTCTCTCGCGCTTCGAATGGAAGAGTTCGCTCACGGTAGCCGGAACGACCCCGAGGAGTGGGCGTCGGTCTACGCGGATGCCGGGGCGGCGCGAGACTATTTCTACGAGCAGGCCCGACGTGACCTGAGGATCCACGTCGGCACCAACGTCCCACCTCGTGGTCTTTGGAGACGGCGGCCCGCGTCGGCGGCAGGGGAAATGTTGCAGGCCCCTGCGTCGGAGCACAAGGGCCTGAGCGCTGGTTGAGTTGGTTATGGTCCGCTCTCCAGAGCGTGGGCGAAGATGTCAGCGGCGGCCGTCTCAGCCGAGCGGATCACGTGGGCGTAGACGCGGAGGGTGATCGCGGGGTCGGCGTGGCTGAGGCGGGTCGCGACGACGTGTACGGGGACGCCGGCCAGGAGCAGCAGGGTCGCATGCACGTGGCGTAGATCGTGTAGGCGGATCATCGGTAGTGGGTCGGTGACGGTCTTGTTGTGAACCACGCCTTTCTGAGCGCGCTGCGCGCGGAAGGCAGGCCGTAACACCCTAGGGGCCCCGGTGTTGCAGCAGGTTTTGGCGCTGGCGGGCCGCTCGGAAGGGACGGCCCGCCAGGCGAGCGATCACGAGTCTGAACCGGATGTTGCGCGGGTGGGCGACCTACTTCCGCTACAGGGTCGCCAAGGCGGTCGTCCAGCACCGCTCCGTCCGGGGGCCTCGACACTATGTCCGCCGCCGGTGAAGATCAGAAGAGTTCGGTTTGCCTTTCTACGGGAGGAAGAAGTGAGCGAGTATCCCCAGGATCGCCTGTACGCCGGCGAGCTGCACATGTGGGGCAACGGGGAGTGGTTCAAGCGCAACAGGAAGCTGGACACGCCTGGCGACCGGGTGAGGGTCGGCTTCACCACCTTCTTCATAGGTCAGATCCCCGACAGAGGGCTGCGGGTGCAGTTGCCTGAGGTAGGTAGCTACGTCGAGTTGGGTGACTACTTCGGTCGGGTCAGTTGGAGTCAGGAGGGGGATTCTGACGAGGAGTGGGAGGACGGGGATGCTGCTCCTGACGAGGATTGGAGCGATTTCTGCGCACCAGTCGAGGCGAAAGTCGTCGCCGTCAACACCGAGCTCGCCAACACTCCGGAGCTACTCATCAGGGACCCCTACGGCGAGGGCTGGCTGTTTGAGATGGAGATCCATGACCACAAGCCCAAGTCCGATTTCAATTGGGACGCGGACGGTTACGCCGAGTTCATCGCCCAGGACAACGACTAGACAGGCAATCGCCGGGGTGCCCACCTACGTGAGCTTCTAGGGGTCCCGGTAGTAACGGCGCAGGATCCAACGGATACGCCCCTCACCTGTGCTTATCCAGCGTTCTCAGGCTGGTGGGCCAGACCGCGCCCTGCCTACCAATGCCACCCTCAGGGCTGTGCAGCTTGGCGTTGGCGGCCGGGCCGCCGTCCCTCGCCGTAGCCGTCGATGCCCGTCCCCGCGGCGGTGGAGATGACCAGGGTGCTAGCCGAAAGTTCAGCCGTCGTCCGGAGCTTAAAGACCAATCAGCGGCGCGGTGACGCGGGCTGTTGCGGCGGCGAGTGCTCTGTGTCGCTGTTTGTCCATGGCATCGAAGAAGTAGCGCTCCTCGACGAGCGCGATGGCGAACTCCAGGATGGAGCGGCTTAGGTTGTTGACGTTACTGTCTCCGAAATAGCCGCTGTCGAACCACTCGCGGGCCTTGGTGCCAGATCCCGTGGTGGCGGCCGATGCGTTCGCGGACGCCGATCACCCGGAACCCGGCGCGAGCGTGCAGGGTCAGGCTGGCGGCGTCTTTGGGGAAGATGCCGGACTGGATCGTCCAGATGCCCGCGGGCTCCGTGGAGGCGATCAGTGGCCGCAGCAGCGCCAGGCCGACGCCACGGCGGCGGGCACCAGGATGCACGTGGACCGAATGCTCGACCACCCCGGCGTAGGCGCTGCGGGCCGAAACGGCCGATGTGGCGATCCAGCCGAGTAGCCGATCAGGCGGGCCGTCGAGGGTGCCGAGGGCGACGTGGCGACGGTCGGGCAGCTTGGACGTGTCGAACTGGGCCCAGGTCGGGGCGGTGGTCTCGAAGGTGGCCCGGCCTTCGTCGATGCCGAGCTGGTAGACGGCCAGAACCTGATCGGCATGAGCGGCACGCATGGACTCGATGAGCGGCCCATGGGCCGTCCCGTCCACGCTCACCTGGTCGCCGTGTCCGCGGTAGTGGAGGTGAGGTCGGAGATCAGCGCACGTACGCGGGCCTCGATCGCGTCGCGGATCGGGCGTACGGCTTCGACGCCCTGGCCGGCCGGGTCGTCCAGCACCCAGTCCTCGTAGCGCTTGCCGGGAAAGATCGGGCAGGCGTCGCCGCAACCCATGGTGATCACGACGTCGCTGGCCTGGACGGCATCGACCGTGAGCACTTTGGGAATCTCGGCGGAGATGTCGATGCCACGCTCTGCCATCGCCTCCACCACGGCCGGGTTCACCTGATCGGCGGGCGCGGAACCGGCCGAACGCACGCGTACCCGATCGCCGGCCAGGTGGGTCAGGAAGGCGGCGGCCATCTGGGAGCGGCCCGCGTTGTGCACGCACACGAACAACACCTGCGGCGGCGCGTCGATCTGGTCCGGCACGGGTTCCTCCTATCGAGGCTGGTAGGCGGAGCCGGGGACGGGCTCCGCAGCGGGCTGCGGGCTGTTCGGGTAGAGCGCGACCAGCAGCAGGCCGCCGAGCGCGGCTCCGGCCAACTGGGCGACGATGAAAGCGGGCACCGAAGCAGGGGCGATCCCGGCGAAGGTGTCGGTGAAGGCCCGGCCCAGGGTGACAGCAGGGTTGGCGAAGCTCGTACTGCTGGTGAACCAGTAGGCGGCGCCGATGTAGCCGCCGACCGTGACCGGGGCGAGCACGGCGCGGCCTTGCCGGGCCAACGCGAAGACGACCACGATGAGCCCCGCGGTGGCCACCACCTCACCCAGCAGCAGGTGAGGGGCCGACCGGTCATGAGCCGAGATCTGAACGGCCGGGAGCGCGAACATGGCGTTCGCCAGGACTGCCCCCGCGACGGCTCCGGTGACCTGAGCGGGCAGGTAGGCCGCCACTTCCCGTCCGCGCATCGCCGGGGCAGCGTCGCGTCGGGTGAGTACCCAGGCCGCCACGGAGACGACCGGATTGAAGTGCGCGCCGGACACGGGTCCGAGGATCAGGATGAGCACCGCCAGACCTGCCGCCGTGGCCAGGCTGTTGGCCAGCAGTTGTACGCCGACGTCACGCGAAAGATCGGTTGCCATGATGCCGGAGCCGACCACCACGGCCACCAGGGCGGCGGTGCCGGCGAACTCGGCAAGCGCCCGGCGTGCCAGGTTCACCGCGCGTCCGCGACAAGCGTTTCGGGCAGGGCCAGTACGCCGGTCAGGCGCTTCAGCGTGGCCGGGATGATCCAGTAGTAGACCCAGGTGCCGCGCCGCTGGCTGTCGATCAGGCCGGCCTCACGCAGCACTTTGAGATGATGCGAGATCGTCGGCGCGGTGACCTCGAAGGCGCCGGTCAACTCGCACACGCACACCCCGTCGCCGATCCGCCGGCCGTTCTCCTGCGCGCCGATCAGGGACAGCAGCCGCAACCGGATCGGGTCGCCGAGCGCCTTGAACACGCGAGCCATCTCCGCGGCCTCGTCCTCAGCGATCGGCTCGGCGATCAACGGTGTGCAGCACTCGGGGGCGAGCACCGGCAGCTCCTGTTTCGACATATCTCTAATTTGACAGATTCCTAAGCAGCGGCGCAAACTCAACACTACTTAGACATCCGTCGAAGCAACGATGGGAGATCGTCATGTCTCGTGTCCAGCTCGCCCTCCGTGTCGCCGATCTGGAGAGCTCGATCACGTTCTATTCCAAGCTGTTCGGCACCGAACCGGCCAAGCGCCGCCCCGGCTACGCCAACTTCGCCATCGCCGAACCCCCGCTCAAGCTGGTGCTCATCGAGGGGGAGGAGGGCGAGCCGACCCGCATGGACCACCTCGGCGTCGAGGTCGAGGACACCGCCCAGGTCAACGCCGCCACCCAGCGGCTCAAGGACGCCGGGCTGGCCACCTTCGAGGAGAACGACACCTCTTGCTGCTACGCCCTCCAGGACAAGGTCTGGGTACACGGTCCTGGCGCCGAGCCATGGGAGGTGTACGTGGTCAAGGGCGACGCCGGCACGCTGACCAAGGAAACCGATTCGGCCTGCTGCACCCCGGCCGGCGAGCAGGCCACCGAGCCGGTCAGCGCCTCGGCCAACTGTTGCTGACCACGGGCTTCTCTTCGCTCGCTGTGGCCCATGCGTGCAGGCTTGCGGGCCATCCCTGCAGGCGCGCTCTTCTGAGAAGCTGGGCGCGCTGAGCTGCATCCTTGTGCCTGGCGCTCGAAGGTCTTGCCGACCCGACCGGGTGACGAAGTGGCTGACAACGAAGGCGTTCGATCATGGACGTCCTCGGTCGCTTCGAGAGGGCGAGCGCTCAGGCCAACCGTCTCGGCGTAACTCGCATCGGGGTTACCCAGCAGCAAGGACACCTTCGTCTGGCTGGACGCGCTGACCCAGAAGGTGCGCAAGGGCGGCCGCATCATCAACGCCGACGGCCGCCGGGAGATCCTCGGTTCACGTACCGCGTCCGTGGACGTGACCCGGAGACGCCGTACTGGGGCGAAGCCCTATGACGCCGCGGCCGGCTCGGGTGCTCCGCCGGGTGCCGGAGGCGCACCCGAGCCGGCAGCGGGGTTGGCTGGAGGCGTTGAGCGGAGCGTCTCCTGGGCCGAGGTGATCTTGCGGATGACGCCGATCGCCAGAACGGCCGCGATCAGCATCAGCCCGAGGCCGACCACCTCCAAGCGCAGGGCGAAGGCGATTCCCTCCAGGTTGATGGAGAAGTTGAGCAGGCCCCAGGTCGCCTTCGTCATCACCCAGGCGGCAAGCCAGGCCGCCCACCAGGCGTTGATCAGCCCCTTTGCAGAGCCTGGGGGCGTGGAGGCGCGCCAGATGTCGTCCACGATCTGCTTGGGAATCCAGAACCAGCTGATCGGCATCACCCACCCGGCGATCACCCAGGCACTGCTGTGCCGGTGACCGTTCAGCGAGAGGCTCACGGCGTTGGTTCTGACGCGGAACAACCAGGCCAGGAACCCGGCCACGGCCACGAGGAAGATGAAGAATCGCGCGACCCCGGACCCTTGGAGGAGCAGCTCCCCCGTTCGCATCGCCGCCTCGGAGACGGATTCGAAATCACTGCTCATACGATCCACGAGCGACGCATACCAGAGGTTGATCCCCACTGTGGCGGCCCCGGCGAGGGAATCGGACACCACGGCCGCGATGGCGAAGAGCGCGACGCCACCGACCGGGCGCAATCGCCCTTGAGAGAGCTGCATCACCTGGAGGCCTTCGGAAGGGGGGATCGAGGTGTGCACCAGTATGTATCCCCAAGATCTGGAAGAGGATCGGATCCCCCATCCGGGATCCTCTCGTGATCAACCTGCGGCGCTCCCACGCTGACACAACCGCGCCACCGCGCACACGTACCCGGCCACGGTCTGGGTTGGTCAAGCAGGGCGATTGATCCGACTAAGGAGGGCCAGCAGGATGGTCATGACGAGTCCGAGCGCGGCCAGCGACAGGCGGTCGGCGGTGTTCTCGCCGTTGGCGATCACCCCGAACACGGTGTGCGCCACGAGCGCCCCGCCGGCCAGCGCCAGGCTGTGCCGGTCGCGCCATCCGCCGTGTGCCGTCCATCGGCGCAGCAGTACCGCTGCCACCACCGCCAGGAGCGCCGCAGCCAGCATCGGGACCGCCACCCAGCCGCCTTGGGTGAAGGCCGGGTGCTGGGCGCCGCCGAAGGGGAACAGGAGCGCGAGATATCCGAACGCCATCACCCCGGCCAGGCACGCGACGACCGGCGGCGCGGGAAGCGTCCGGGGCGCGGCGGCCGGCACGTCCGTCGGGCGGGGGACGAACCGCAGCGCGAGCACCGCGAGTACCGCGATCGCCAGCACGAACGCCGCCAGTACCGCCGGCGGCGCCTGGTAGCCGGGGTCGATGAAGGCCGTCGTCCACCGCAGCAGCAGGGCGCCCAGCACGAACACCACCCCCGCCACGACCAGCCCGGTCCGCCCCAGATAGGGACGATGGCGAAGATCCGGGACGATGAGATCCACCAACAGGATCGGCAGCGCCACGCTGAAGACCGCGTGGTAGGGGATGTTCAGCTCGGTGTAGGCGCTGTTGAGGCCGAGGATCCTGGGCGCCCAGTCGGCCACGCCGTAGATGGTCGGGCTGGTGAGCGCCTGCAGCGCCAGCCCTTCCTCCACGATCCCGTACGCCGCCCCGAGCAGCAGGATGGCGAGCCAGCCCCGGCCGGTACGGCGTACCAGCTCGCGGATCAGTACGGTGCCGGCGCCGTAGATCGGCACCCACAGCAGCAGCAGCCACGCCTGGCGGAGGGGCGGATTGCCGAGCGTGAGCTCGGCGACGACCGGGGTGAGCCCGGCCAGCAGGAGCGCGGCCCACCGGCCGCGTGCTCGTGAGGTGACCATGCGCCTACGGTCTCCCGCGGCGGGCGCGGGGCGCTGCTGCCGCCAGGCCGGTCCTTGGCCTCTTCGGTCGCTTCCGGGTGGTGACTTTGGTTGCCATGGCGGGGCGGTGATGGTGACCTTGGTTGCTTACCAGGTGTAAGGCTGGTGGATACGATCTGCGGTTGTGTTCGCAGCACAAGCACAGGGCCAGGACGGGGGCCGCCGCGACGGCGAACCCTGGAGGCATGGAGAAGCCGCAGGCGATGACCGCTCGGGACGGGATCGCGCAGCCGGGAGTGGTGGCCAGGGCGGGAGTGGCTGGGGATCGGGGGCGGGTGGGCGGCCGAGGGCGGGGCGGTCGCGGCGTGACTGGGCGGTCGGGGCCGGTGGCATCGTGCTCGCCGTGGCCGGGGCCGGGGCGGTGGTCTGGGGTGATCTGGTCCCGGGGATGCCCGGCTGGTATCTGTGGGCCGACGTGGCCGGCGGGGCTCTGGCGTGCGTGGGGCTGTGGTTGTGCCGGCGGTGGCCAATGGCGGCCTCGCTGGTCGTCATCGCGTTGTCCATCCCGGCCGCGGCCGCGTCGGTGGCCGCGGGGATCGCCACGCTCGTCGCGGCGCTTTACCGGCGACCGCCCGCGGCCGTCGCGGTGGGGGTGGCGTGGGTGGCGGCGACGCTGGTCAGGTTCGCCTGGCGGCCGCCGGGGCTGGCGCCGTATCCGGTGTGGGCGCTGGTCGGCGTGCTGTTCGGCGGGGCGATCACCGGCTGGGGCATCCTGGCCAGGACCCGGCGGGAGCTGCTGGCGTCACTGGCGGAACGGGCCCGCCGCGCCGAGGCCGACCAGCGGCTGCGCGCGGAGGAGGCCCGCCGCGCCGAACGCCTCGGCATCGCCCGCGAGATGCACGACGTTCTCGCCCACCGGCTGTCGCTGCTGGCGGTGCACGCCGGGGCGCTGGAGTTCAATGCCGGCGCCAGGCCGGACGAGGTCGCCGAGGCGGCCGGGGTGATCCGGACCAGCGCCCACCAGGCCCTGCAGGAGCTGCGCGCGGTCATCTCCGTGCTGCGCGAGAGCCCGTCGGCCGAGCTCCCGCTGACCGGGCTCGCGCCGCTGGTGGAGGAGTCGCGGCGGGCCGGGATGCGCATCGAGCTGTACGAGCACGACGTACGCTTCGCTGACCTGCCGGAGACGACGCGGCGCACGGCGTACCGCGTCGTGCAGGAGGGGCTGACCAACGCGCGCAAGCACGCGCCCGGCCGGCCCGTCACCGTCGTGGTCTCCGGCGCGGCCGGTGGGGAGCTGACGGTCGAGGTGCGCAACCCGCCGGCCGCCGGGCGGGAGGCGGCGGAGCTGGCCACGACGGGGGGCGGGGCCGGGCTGGCCGGGCTGGAGGAACGGGTCTCGCTGGCGGGCGGGCGCCTGGAGCGGGGACGTACCGAAGGCGGCGGGTTCCGGCTGGCGGCGCGGCTACCATGGCCACGTGAGCGGCCCCATGAGTGAGCCGGTGAGCGGGTCCACGGATCCGCCCGTGAGCGGAGCTGCGGGTGCGGCCGGGGGTGGGTCTGCGGGTCCGTCCGGGGGTGCGGGTCCGTCCGGGGGTGGGTCTGCGGGTGTGGCCGGGGGTGGGGGTGCGTCCGCCGCGATCCGGGTGCTCATCGTGGACGACGACGCGCTCGTCCGTACCGGGCTGACGTTGATGCTCAAGGGCGCGCCCGCCCTCCAGGTGGTGGGCGCGGTGGCCGACGGTGCGCAGGTCCAGGCCGCGGTCGGCGAGTACTCTCCCGACGTGGTGCTGATGGACATCCGGATGGCCGGCGTCGACGGCATCGACGCGACCCGCAGGCTGCGCGCCCGCCAGGACGCGCCGGAGGTCATCATCCTGACCACGTTCGACGCCGACGAGCACGTGTTCCGGGCGCTGCGCGCGGGAGCCAGCGGGTTCCTGCTGAAGGACACGCCGCCCGAGGGGATCGTCGAGGCGATCCGGCGCGTCGCCGCCGGCGAGCCCAGCCTGTCGCCGAGCGTCACCCGGCGGTTGATCGCCCACCTGGTGCCCGAGGAGGACAACCGGCGGCGGGCCGACGCCCGGCGGGTGCTGTCGGCACTCAGCGAGCGCGAACGGGAGGTGGCGCTCGCGGTCGGGCAGGGCAAGACCAACGCCATCATCGCCGGTGAGCTGCACATGAGCGTGGGCACGGTCAAGGGCTACATCTCCCGCATCCTCACCAAGGCAGGCTTGGACAACCGCGTTCAGCTGGCCCTGGTCGTCCACGACGCCTCGTAGGACAGCGCCGGCTGGCTCCGGCCTCGTGCCGCCGTCCGGCGAAGCCGCGCTGAGCCGCATCCCTGGCGGTCGCAGGTCTTGCCGTCCCCAAGGCGGCTCCAGGCTGACGGGTGCCTGTCGTCGAAGATCCTTCGTAGGGCATCATGGCGCGATGAGCGTGCGCTACGACGACGTGATCGGCCCCCTCCGAACGGCATACGACGATGGCGCCGAGCGACGTGAGGTCAGCGGCAAAGCCCCGTGGAAGCTGGCGGAGCGGGAGGCGTTCCTGAGCCGTCTGCAGGGCGACCGTCGCGGGCGACTGCTGGAGGTCGGCGCCGGAACGGGCCAGGACAGCGCGTACTTTCAGGAAAACGGCCTGGAAGTCGTGGCCGTCGATCTGTCGCCTGCCATGGTGGCTCTCTGCCGGGAGAAGGGCATTGAAGCGCATGTCATGGACTTTCTGAGCCTCGATTTCGCACCGTGTTCGTTCGACGCGGTGTACGCGCTGAACTGCTTGCTGCATGTGCCCAACAGCGACCTTCCAGCGGTACTGGATACGATCCACACGCTCATGCGGCCCGGTGGCCTCTTCTTTTTCGGCGTGTATGGCGG
This sequence comes from Nonomuraea sp. NPDC004186, assembly GCF_053603495.1. Classification (NCBI taxonomy): domain Bacteria; kingdom Bacillati; phylum Actinomycetota; class Actinomycetes; order Streptosporangiales; family Streptosporangiaceae; genus Nonomuraea; species Nonomuraea sp. NPDC004186. The sequence continues at coordinate 67,020 of NZ_JBSGFQ010000018.1, forward strand.
AGGCAGCGTGACGGGTGAGGGTCCCTTCGAAGGGGACGATCACCATCCTCCTCGGTTCTTCTCTTTCCGCAGCGATGAGCAGCTCCAGGAGTACGCACGAAAGACTTTCGAGGTGGTGGATTTCCACGTCGTGGGATCTGACAAACTCCGGTTCCAGTCGCTGACGTTGCGGCGATCTGGATGATCAGCTTTGGGACCATGAGGAAAATCCGCAGCGCGCCGGCCAAGGCGATCGACAAGACCCTCCGGGTGTGGAGTCTGGGCGCTTGAGGATCCACGGCACAGCGATGAAGGGCATGTGATGGATGGTCAGCGGTTCGCCGAGATCGCGCGTGCGGCCTTCGGGAAGGGGCGCTGGCCGGCAGGGGTCGAGCGGCTCAAGGGCGGGAGCAAGAAGGGCGTTTATCGGCTCTCGTTCGACGACGACGGGCCCGGCGCGATCGTCTACGTCTGGTCCCAGGAGGAGGACTTCTGGCCCGCCGCGGCGAACGCCGACGCGGAGACCCCGTTCGGTCATGCGTCCGGGCTGCGGTTCTTCGAGGTCGCCCATGGGCGATTGAGCGGCCTCGGGGTGCGGGTGCCCGAGGTCTACCTGGTGGACCGGCCGGGCGACGTCGTGGTGGTCGAGGACGTACGCGGCGGGACGCTGGAGGCGTTGCTGCGCGACGACCCGGCGCGGGCGGGCGGCGTGATGGATCGGCTGGCGGAGAACCTTGAGGCCATGGGGCGGGAGCGGGCCCCGTGGGTGGGGAAGATCGAGGGGATCCGACGGCGATCCGCGGTCGAGGTCGTGCTGGAGCACGCGCTGCGGGACCTGGACGAGGCGGCCGTCCGGGTCGGGCGGATCGGCGCGGTCCGGGAGGAGTTCGAGAGCGCGCTGCGGGAGATGGCCGCGGGCGTGCGGCCGCGGGCGGATCACGGGCTCATCCACGGGGAGCTCGGGCCCGACCACGTGCTGGTGGACGACCACGACGCGCCGGTGCTGATCGACATCGAAGGCACGATGTTCTTCGACGTCGAATGGGAGCACGTCTTCCTGCGGATCCGGTTCCACGAGCACTACGAACGGCTGCGCGTCGACGGGCTGGACGAGGGCCGGATGAGGCTGTACGAGCTGGCCCAGCATCTGTCGCTCACCGCGGGGCCGCTCCGGCTGCTCGACGGCGATTTCCCGGACCGGGAGTTCATGCTGGGGATCTCGAAGTTCCACAGCGGGGAGGCGCTGGAGTTCCTCGCGGGAAGGCGATGAGTTCCGCGGGCCGGAGCAGTCTTAAGGGCATGCGGAAAATCATCTACTCGATGCTGATCTCCCTCGACGGCTACGTGGAGTCCCCGAACGGCGACATCGGCTGGTCCGCGCCCGACGAAGAGGTCCACGCGTTCATCAACGACATGTCCCGCGAAATGGGCGGATCCCTGTACGGCCGGCGCCTCTACGAGAACATGTCCGCCTACTGGCCCACCGCCGACCAGAGCCCCGACGCCCACGCGCTCGAGGTCGACTTCGCCAGGATCTGGCGGGCCATGCCCAAGTACGTCTTCTCCAAGACTCTCGACCAGGTCGGCTGGAACAGCACGCTCGTCACCGGCGACCTCGAGGAGGAGGTGACCACGCTCAAGCGGCAGGACGGCGGCGACCTCGACCTGGGCGGGGCCACGCTGGCGTGGAGCGTGCTGCGGCTCGGTCTGGTGGACGAGTTCCGCATCTTCGTCCACCCGCTCGTGCTGGGCGCGGGCAAGCCGTTCTTCCCCCAGCTCGACGCCTCCATCAGGACCCGGCTGCTGGAAACCCGGGCGTTCCCCTCGGGGATCGTTTACCTTCGTTACGAAGTCACGTAGCCTGACAGGAAACCCTTAGGAAGGTTTCCTATCGATTATGCGCGCGCTGCCCGCCTTAGCGGCTCTGCTGCTGATCACGGCCTGCGGCCCGGCCCGGACCCAGGAGGCCCCGGTCAACGCCGAGGACGTGATGTTCGTGCAGATGATGGTGCCGCACCATCGGCAGGGCATCGAGATCGCCAAGGTGGGGGCGGAGCGTGCCACCACGCCGGAGCTCAGGACGCTGGTCGCGGCCATCGCCGGCACGCAGCAGAGTGAGGTCGAGCGGATGCTGCGCTGGCTGCACTCCTGGGACCAGCCGCTCACGCCCCCGAGCGGTGCGCACGATCACCACGGAGGCATGCCCGAGACCGACGTCAAGCGGATCCAGGCGCTGCGGAAGTCCAAGAGCTTCGAGCACGACCTGCTCAACCTGCTCATCGCGCATCAGGACGACGCCGTGCAGCTTGCCGCCGCCGAGGTGGCGGGCGGGGCCAACCCGGCCGTTCAGCAGTGGGCGGGGCAGGTGCGGACCTCGCGCAAGGGGCAGATCGAGATCATGATGAAGCTGCTGAAGCGGTGAGGAAGTCCCGGAGGGCCCCCTCGTAGCGAGCCCGGTCGACGTTCCAGGAGCCCACGTGGCCGCCGCCCTTCGTGCGTACGAGCGTCACCAGGTCCGGCCTGAGCTTCGCGAACCGCAGCGAGGGCTCGACGGGCACGCTGGTGTCGTCGTCGTCCACGAAGAGCAGGATCGGCTGTCTGAACTCCTTCCCGTGCCGCACGTGGTCGAGGTCGTCGAGCGAGATCCCCGTACGCCGCTCCACCACGAACTTGCCCACCGAGGCCAGCCAGCCCGGCACCCCCCGCTGCCGCGCTCCCAGGTCGATGGGCGCGTTCCAGTCCATGACCGGGCTGTCCAGGATCAGGCCCTTGATCGGCTCGCCGGGTAACATCCTGGCCGCCATCGGAGCGATGCCCCCGCCCATCGAGAACCCGTACAGCACCACCCCGGTCGCCCCCTGACCGCGGGCGTAGGAGATGGCCGCGGCGACCTCGCGCCACTCGGTGGCGCCGAGGTGGAACTTGCCGTCCTCGCTCGCCGGCGCGCCCTCGTCGTTGCGGTAGCTGATCGCCAGCACCGGGATCCCCAGCGAGTGGAGGACGGGCAGGAAGCGCAGGGTCTCGGAGGCGTTCGCGTTGCGGCCGTGCACGGCGATCACCCAGGTCTTGGAGGTGCCGGGGGTTCGCCAGGCGGGGAAGTCGCCTAACTCGCCGCGGATCGACACCGTCTCGTACGGCAGGTCGAGCGCCGAGCGCGGGTCCTCGTGACCCCAGATCCAGCGGTCGAGGTACGCGTGGACGCCCGGCGCGAGCGTGCCCCTCCGCACGCGGGTCACCTTCCTGACGACCGTGGAGCCGGCGACGGAGACCACCGGTCCCAGCGTGGCGTTGCCGCCGCGCCAGGTCAGCCCGTACGTGCCGGGCGCCGCGGTGTCGGAGCCGCCCTTCAGCGTGACCTTCGAGCCGTCGAAGGCCACCACCTCCAGCGGGTACGATCCCCCGTGCGAGGGGTCGATCACCAGCCCGGAGTAATACCAGCCCGCGCCACCCAGCCCCACCAGCGCCAGGACCGCCAGGACGGCCGCGATCCACGCCAGCACACGTCTCATGACGAAATCATAGACGGCCACACGAATAAGTGATTAGATCACTTGATATGTCCGAGGTAACGCGGCCGACGCTGTCCGACGCTCTGACCGAGCGCATGCTGGAGCTCATCCGTACGGGAGGGCACCGGCCGGGCGACAGGCTGCCCTCGACCAGGGAGCTCTCCCAGCGTTTCGCCGTCACCACCCCGACACTGCGCGAGGCGCTGCGCAGGCTCGAGGCCACCGGGGCCATCGAGATGCGGCACGGCTCCGGCATCTACGTCGGAACCGACATCGAGCGGGTCGTCCTGCCCAACCCCAACATGCGCGAGATGCACGCCGCCCAGCTCCTGGAGCTGCTCGGCGCGCGGATCGTGATCGAGCCGCCGCTCGCCGCGATGGCCGCGCACAACGCGGACTCCGAGGAGCTGGCCCCGCTCAAGCGGGTGCTCGAAGAGGCGGGCAGGCACCTGCGCGGCCACGACGCCCTCCTGCACGACGCGAACATGTCCTTCCACCGGGCGACGGCCCGGCTGGCCGGCAACAGCGTGCTGCACGAGGTCGTCGACTCGCTGCTCACCGTCCACGGACCCGAGCAGCAGGAGATCCTGCAGATCTTCGACGACCGGCGCCGCGACTACGACGAGCACCTGGCGATCCTGGAGGCCATCGAAGCACGCGACGCGGCGCAGGCCGAGGAGCGCATGCGGGCCCACCTGGTGGACGTCAAGACGGTTATAGAGCACAGGTTGCAATCACCCCTGACGTAAGACCCCTGAAGAAACAAGGAGGCCGGTCCATGTTCCGGTCACGTGTGGTCACGCTCGGCGTGGCGGCGCTCGTCCTGACCGCCTGCGGCGGAAACGGCGCCGAGACGCAGAAGAAGAGCGAGCTGACCCTGTACAACGACAAGGGCGCCTGGACGAAGTACTTCGACCAGATGGGCGCCCTGTCCAAGCAGAGCATCGGCCTGGGCATGAAGCCGACGGGATACACGGACTCGGCCCAATACCAGGCGTTCATCAAGGCGTCGTTCCGCACGAACGTCAAGCCTGACCTGTTCACCTGGCAGACCGGGGGGATGCTCGAAGAGATCGTCAAGCAGAAACAGGTGGCCGACACCACGGACATCTGGCAGCAGGCGATCCAGGCCGGCGATCTGTCGAAGGACCTCGCGCCGTACTACACGATCGACGGCAAGCAGTACTGCGTGCCGATGAACGTCGCGTACTGGGGCATGTTCTACAACAAAAAGATCTTCGACAAGTACGGGCTCACCGCGCCGAAGACGTGGGACGACCTGGTCAAGGTGGCCGACACGCTGAAGAAGAACGGCGTCAAGGCCTTCTACCACACCAGCGTGCTGTTCTCCTTCGTCTGGTTCGAGCAGCTCATGGCCGGCTCCGACCCCGACCTGTACGACCGCCTGTCCACCGGCAAGGCCAAGTACACCGACCCGGGCGTGGTCCAGGTGATGGAGAAGTGGAAGTCCCTCATCGACGCCGGATATTTCATCAACCCTGGCGACAAAACGGACCCGGGTGACGTGCTGAAGAACGGCAAGGCGGCGATGGTCTCCTTCGGCACCTGGTTCAACACCAGCATGACCCAGCGCAACATGAAGGCCGGCGAGGACTACGACTTCTTCGTCATCCCCAACGTCAACCCCTCGCTGCCCAAGACCTCGATGATCTTCGAGAGCGGTCCGCTCTGCTCGCTGACCAAGGGCGCCGACCCCGCCGCCAACCAGAAGTACCTCAAGTGGTGGACCACGTCGGAGGCGCAGGAGAAGTGGGCGAGCAGCAGGGGAGACGTGAGCGCCAACCCCAAGGTGAGCATCTCGGACAAGGCGCTCGGCACCGTCACGAAGGACGCGGGCAGCGGCCAGTACCGCCTGGTCAACCGGTACTTCGAGGCCACGCCGCCGCCGGTCCTGACGGCCGCGCTGGACGGGTTCGGCAAGTTCGTGACGGAGCCCGGCAGCTACAAGGAGGTCCTGGAGACCATCCAGAAGGCGGCTGATGAGTACTGGAGCACCCATCAGTGAGCACAAGGGCTCCCATACTCGGGCGGTTCGGGTTCGGCTATGTGGCGCCCGCGGTTCTGCTGGTCGCGGGGCTGCTCTACGCGCCGTTCCTGTGGACGGCCTACCTCAGCTTCACCCGCTATGACGGCCTGGAGCCGGCCCAGTGGATCGGCGCGCACAACTTCGGCAAGCTGCTCGACGACCCCGCCCTGCTCACCTCGATCCGCAACACGCTGCTCTGGGTCATCGGCACCATGGTGCTGCCCGTGGGGCTCGGCCTGCTGGTCGCGGTGCTGTCGTACGACATCAAGGGCGGCGTGTGGTTCCGGGTGCCGTTCCTGCTGCCGTACGCGCTGAGCGGCGCCGGCCTGGCCATGGTGTGGAGCCCGATCCTGTCGCACGACGGCATCGCCAACAAGCTGCTCGGCGTGGACACCGCGTTCCTGCAGGACGCGCCGGTCAACACGCTGGCGATGCTGCTGGTCTGGACGTGGCAGCAGCTCGGCGTCAACATGTTGCTGTTCGTGGTGGGGCTGCAGTCGATCCCGAAGGAGCCGATCGAGGCCGCCCGGCTCGACGGGGCCGGCGGGTGGCGGCTGTTCAGGTACGTCATCTGGCCGCTCATGAGGCCATTGACGGCGGTCGTGGTCGGGCTCGCGCTGGTGGCGAGCCTGAAGACGTTCGACATCGTGTGGGTGCTGACGCAGGGCGGGCCGGGGCGCAACTCGGAGACGCTGGCGGTGACCATGTACAAGGAGACGTTCGTGGCCAGCGACTACGGTTACGGCTCGGCCGTGGCGGTGATGCTGACCGTCGTCACGGGGCTGGCGTCCTACCTCTATCTCAAGCGGCAGGTGTCCCAGTGATCCGGCGTGCCGTCCTGGTCGTGCTCGGGCTGGTCTGGCTCGGGCCGACGTACCTGCTGCTCGTGAACGCCTCGCGCCCGGCCGCCTCGTACGATCCGGGCCGGGCGTGGGCGCCCTCGTCCGACTTCGCGCTGTTCGAGAACTTCGCGCGGGCGCTCGACAGCGCCAACCTGACGCAGAGCCTGGCCAGCACCGCGCTCTACGCCGTCGTCTCGCCGCTGCTCGGCGTGCTCATCGGGGCGCTGGCCGGGTACACGATCGTGGTGCTGCGGCTCCGGCACGGGTTCTTCTGGTTCATCCTGATCTTCGGCGGCACGGTCTTCCCCTCGCAGATGCTGCTGGTGCCGCTGTTCGTCGGCTACAGCGACGCCGGCCTGTACGACAGCCGCCTCGGCATGATCCTCATCTACACGGCGATCAGCGTGCCGCTCGCCGCCTTCGTGCTGCGCAACTTCTACACTGGCGTAGCGTTCTCGATCTTCGAAGCGGCCAGGATGGACGGCGCCTCCACCTGGCGCATCTTCTGGGGCATCTACCTGCCGATCTCGCTCAGCGCGCTGACGGCGGTGTTCATCCTGGAGTTCACCTTCGTCTGGAACGACCTCATCTTCGGTCTGACCCTGTCCCAGACCGAGGACGTGCGGCCGGTGATGACCGCCATCGCCGGCCTCATGACCGACGTGTACGCCGGGACGCCCGTGCCCGTCGGCCTGGCCGCGGGCCTTGTGGTCTCGCTGCCGACCGTCGTGCTGTTCCTCGCCACCCAGCGCCTCTTCGCCAGGGGCCTGTCTCTAGGGAGTGTTTGATGACGAGCCGGTTGCTCCAGCGGAGTCTGGGCAGTCCCGACTATGACGGGATCAGGCAGGCGCTGCGCGACGACACCTCGACACCGGTGATCAGCGTGCGCGGGCTGGAGGTTCGGGTCGCGGTGCTGCCGCTGTTCACCCATGACGGCCGGCAGGCGGTCAGGGTGTCGAGCACCGAGCCGCTGACCCACGTGCTGGTGGGCGTGGACAGCGCGTCGGGCAGCGACGTGACGCTGCTGGTGCCCGAGGTGGACGCGCCGCGCGCGTTCACGCTGGAGTGCCGCGACGACGCGGGGGTGGTCGGCACCGCGCAGGTCACGGTGACCCCGCAGCGCAAGTGGAGCGTGTTCGTCGTCCACCACTCGCACCTGGACATCGGCTACACCGACCCGCAGGGCACCGTGCTCCGCCACCACCTCGACTACCTGGACGCGGCGCTGCGGCTGGCCGAGGAGACCGCGTCCTGGCCGGACGACGCGAAGTTCCGCTGGTCGGTCGAGTCGTCGATGCCGGCGCTGAAGTGGCTGGCCGCGCGGCCGGCCGAGATGGTGGAGTCCTTCGCGCAGAAGGCCCGCGAGGGCGTGATCGAGGTGACCGCGCTGCCGTTCCAGCTCCACACGGAGGCGTGTTCGACCGAGGAGCTGCACCGCCAGCTCCGCTTCACCACCCAGCTGGAGCAGAAGTACGGCTTCGCCACCAAGTCCGCCATGCACACCGACGTGCCGGGCGCGGTCGTCGGCCTGGTGGACGCGCTGCACTCGCACGGCGTGCGTTACCTGGCCGCGGCGCACAACTGGGCCGGTCGCTCCGTGCCCTACCTGCACGGCGGCGACAAGCTGACCAGGCCGTTCCGCTGGCGGGCGCCGAGCGGCAACGAGATCATCGTCTGGTTCACGGACACGCCGCACGGCATGGCGTACATGGAGGGCAACACGGTCGGGCTGACCGACTCCTACGAGCTGGCCGACGACCTGCTGCCGCGTTACCTGTCGGCGCTGGCCACGCGCGGCTACCCGTACGGGCCGGGGACGTTCGGCTGGCAGGGGCCGGACGCGCCGAAGGAGCCGTACGAGCTGGACGTGCTGCACCTGCGCGTGCAGGGAGCGCACGCCGACAACGCGGGCCCGTCGATCGTGCCCGCGTCGATCGCGCGCCGGTGGAACGAGGAATGGGCCTACCCGCGCCTGCGCTCGGCCGTGAACAGCGACTTCTTCGAGCACGTCGAGGAGCGCTACCACGACCGGCTGGCCGTGCACGAGGGCGACTGGACCGACTGGTGGGCCGACGGGCTCGGCTCGGGCGCGCGCCCGCTCGGCTACGTGCGCCGGGCGCAGTCGGCCCTGCGGGTCGCCGAGACGCTGCACACGCTGGCCGGGGTGGACGCGACCGAGCAGGTGGACGCGGCCTACGACAAGGTCGCCCTGTTCAACGAGCACACCTGGGGCGCGGCCAACCCGTGGGAGGACGCCGAGGAGGCGGGCGACTCGGGCGGCCTGCAGTGGACGCGCAAGTCGTCCGGCGCCTACGACGCCCAGGACGACGCGGCCGACCTGCTGCACGCCGCGGTCCGCAGGTTCGGCGCCGCGCTGTCGGAGGCGGGCACCGAGGGCGGCGCGCTGGCCTCGTTCGCCGTCTTCAACCCCGGCACCTGGACGCGGACCGACGTGGTCCGCGCGTTCCTGCCGAGGGACGTGGTGGGCGTGGACGTGCCGATCGCGCTGGTGGACTCGCGGACCGGGGAGACGCTCCCGCACCACGAGGAGCTGGTGCACCCGGACGACTGGCCGACCCGGCCCATCGGGCGGCACGTCCACGCGGTCGTCCCCGGCGTGCCCGGCTACAGCTACGCCCGCCTCGACGTCGTGCCCGGCGTGAACCAGGCCCCCGAGCCGGTCGAGCTGGACCCGAGCGGGGTGATCGAGAACGAGTTCTACCGGGTGGCCTACGACGTCCGCGAGGGCTACGTCGGCTCGATCTTCGACAAGCGGGCCGGCCGCGAGCTGGTCAACGGTGACGCGGCGGCCGGTTTCGGCCAGTACGTCTACGACCAGTACGCCACCGCCCCGCATTTCAACCATTTGTCGGGACACGTCGGAGCGCACGACCGCACGCTCCTCGGCGACCGCGCCATCGGCAAGGGCGCCACGATCACCAAGGTCCAGCGCACGGCCGTCGGCGAGAAGCTGGTCGTCGAGCTGCACGGCAAGGGCGTCGACTGGATCCGCACGACGATCGAGCTGCACGCCGGCGTGCCCAGGGTCGACCTGACCTACCAGCTCGCCAAGCAGGGCACCCCGGCCAAGGAGGCCGTCTTCCTGGCCTTCCCGTTCGCCACCGGGCCGGCCACCGCCTGGGAGCTGACCGGCGGCGTCGGCGGTCCTGACGTGCCGCGCGTGCCCGGCTCGGCCGAGTACATGCTGCCGATCAGGCACTGGATCGCTTTCGAGGACCCCGAGCTGACCGTCGCCTGGGCCACGCTGGAAGCGCCGCTGGTGCAGCTCGGCACCATCCACATGCCGTACGCGCCGTTCCCGCCGACCCTCGACCAGGAGGACGGCACGGTCTATTCGTGGGCGCTCAATAACATCTGGGACACGAACTTCCCGGCCCAGCAGCAGGGCGAGACCACGTTCCGCTACGCCGTGACCTCGGAGGCCGGGGCCCAGGGCAGGCGGCTCGGCGCGGCGGTGGCCTCGGGGCTGACCGAGCCGTTCGTCGGCGCGCTCGTCACCGACAGCCCCGACGTCACCGAGACCTACGTGTCCGTCGACCACCCCGACGTGCTCGTCACGTCCCTCGGTCGGACGGGTGAGGAGCGCGTGGTGCGGCTGCAGTCGCTGGCCGCCGAGCCGGTCGAGGTGACGGTCGGCCTGCCGGGCCTGCGCTCGGCCCGCAGGCTCGATGTCGTGGACGAGACGGTCAAGGTACGGCTGCCCGCGTGCGGGGTGGCCGTTGTTTGGGGGACGTGTTCGTGAAGATCGTTGACATCAGGGCCACGACGGTCGCGGTCCCGCTGGAGGCGCCGCTGCGGCACAGCAACGGCGCCCACTGGGGCCGGTTCGTGCGCACGATCGTCGAGGTCGAGGCCGACAACGGGCTGGTCGGGCTGGGCGAGATGGGCGGCGGGGGCGAGAGCGCGGAAGCGGCGTTCCGGGCGCTCGTGCCGTACCTGAAGGACCATGATCCCTTCCAGCTGGAGGCGCTGCGCTTCAAGATCGCCAACCCGACGGCCTCGCTCTACAACAACAGGACGCAGCTCCTGGCGGCCATCGAGTTCGCCTGCATCGACCTCATCGGGCAGCACCTGGACGTGCCCGCGCACGACCTGCTCGGCGGGCGGATCCGCGACGCCGTGCCGTTCGCCTCGTACCTGTTCTTCCGGTACGCGGCCAAGGGGTACGGCGAGATCCGCACGCCCGACCAGCTCGTCGAGCACACCAAGCAGCTCAAGGCCGACCACGGGTTCACCGTGCACAAGCTCAAGGGCGGCGTGTTCCCGCCGGACCACGAGCTGGAGTGCTACCGGGCGCTGGCCGAGGCGTTCCCCGGCGACCGGCTCAGGTACGACCCGAACGCCGTGCTGTCGGTGGCCGAGGGGCTGCGCTTCGGCCGGGCCATCGAGGGGCTGAACAACGACTACCTGGAGGACCCCGTCTGGGGGCTCGAAGGGCTCAGGGCCATCCGCGAGCAGGTCAGGGTGCCGCTGGCGACGAACACCGTCGTCGTCAACTTCGAGCAGCTCGCCTCCAACGTCATGCGCAGGGCCGCCGACGTGGTGCTGCTGGACACGACGTTCTGGGGCGGCATCAGGCCGTGCGTGAAGGCGGCGGGGGTGTGCGAGACGTTCCAGCTCGGGGTGGCCGTGCACTCCTCGGGCGAGCTGGGCATCCAGCTGGCGACCATGCTGCACCTCGGCGCCGTGCTGCCGAACCTCACCTACGCCGCCGACGCGCACTACCACCAGCTCAGGGACGACGTGATCGAGGGCGGGAAGCTGGCGTACTCGGAGGGCGCCATCGCGGTGCCGTCCGGCCCCGGGCTGGGGGTGCGCCTGGATCCCGAGCGGGTCGCTCAGTACGCCGAGTTCTACCGGGAGACGGGCGGCTATCCGTACGACCGGGACCCCGGGCGGCCCGGCTGGTACGCCACTGTGCCGAACGAACGGTTCGCCGACCCCACCGTGTCCCTCGATATAGCTCCATAATTGGGCGACATGTCGGAAGAAACCCAGCCGGCCCCGCCGGCTGACAATCTCGTCACCACCTCGCACACGCTGCCGTCCGGGCAGGCGTACACCGCCACCACCGGCACCATGGTGCTGCGCGAGGAGGTGATCGACGACGGCAAGTTCGGGGGCCTGCGGCCCAAGGCCGAGATGTTCGTCACCTCGTACACGCTCGACGGGGCCGAGCCGCTGAGCAGGCCGGTCACGTTCGCGTTCAACGGCGGCCCGGGATCGTCGAGCGTGTGGCTGCACCTGGGCGTGCTCGGGCCGCGCCGGGTCGTGATGGGGGACGCGGGCGCGCTCCTGCCTCCCCCTTACGGGCTGGCCGACAACGAGGAGAGCCTGCTGAGCGTGAGCGACCTGGTCTTCATCGACCCGGTCTCGACGGGCTACTCGCGGGCGGCCGAGGGCGAGAAGCCGGAGCCGTACCACGGCTTCACCGGCGACATCGAGTCCGTCGGGGAGATCATCCGGTTGTGGACCACCAGGAACGGGCGGTGGATGTCGCCGAAGTTCCTGGCGGGGGAGTCGTACGGGACGGTCAGGGCGGCCGGGCTGGCGGACCACCTGCAGTCGCGGTACGGCATGTACCTCAACGGCGTGATGCTGATCTCCTCGGTGCTCGACTTCATCACCGGGGATTTCAACCAGGGCAACGACCTGTCCTACGCCCTCTACTTGCCGACTTATGCCGCTATTGCGCACTATCACGGGTTGCACGGTGACCGGCCGCTGCCCGACGTGCTGCGCGAGGCCGAGGCGTACGCCGAGCGCGACTACCCGTGGGCGCTGGCCCGCGGCAACCGCCTCACCGGTGAGGAGCGCTCGGCCGCCGTCTCCACGGTCGCCGCGCTGACCGGGCTGAGCGAGGACTACGTCGACCGCGTGGACCTGCGGATCGAGCACATCAGGTTCTTCACCGAGGTGCTGCGCTCGCGCCGCCAGGTGGTCGGCCGCCTCGACGGCCGGTTCACCGGCTGGGACCCCGACTCGGGGCGCGAGCACTTCTCCGCCGACCCGAGCATGAACGCGATCATGGGCCCCTACAGCGCCGCGCTCAACCACTACCTGCGCGCCGAGCTGGGCTACGCCAACGACCTGCCGTACGAGGTGCTCACGTCGCGGGTGCACCCGTGGTCGTTCAAGGAGTTCGAGGGCGCCCACGTCGCGGTGGTCGACAAGCTGGCCGACGCGATGCGGGCCAACCCGCACCTGCGCGTGCACGTGGCCTGCGGCTACCACGACGGCGCGACGCCGTACTACGCCGCCGAGCACGCGTTCGCGCACCTGCCCGTGCCCGCGGAGCTGGCCGCCAACGTCGAGTTCAGGTACTACGAGGCCGGCCACATGATGTACGTCCACGAGCCGAGCAGGCTCCGGCAGTCAGCCGACCTGGCCGCCTTCGTGCTCGGTCAGCAGGGCTGAGGCCCGGGCCAGGCGCTGTTTGAGGTTGTCGCGGAGCGCGGCGAAGCGGTCGGGGTTGTCCCGGACGACCGCCCGCTGGAGCTCCGCGTCGGCCGTGAACCAGGCCGCCACCAGGCCCGACGACCACTTGCAGGTCGTGTCGGCGGTCGCGGTCTGCTTCTCGTCCTCGCTGACGGCAGGCTTGTCCAGGTCCCAGCGGCTGTCGGCGATGGCGGCCTCGGGAGCCGGGTATGACTCGCCCGCCTGGCCCATGCACGTCTCCCAGCGCTTGGCGGCCGCCGTCACGGACGGATCCTTGGCGGCCTGCTCCAGCGTGAGCGAGTCCTGGAGGGCCAGCCACGGCCAGTCGGCCTTCGTCGAGCCCTTGTCCAGGGTGAGCGTGGCCCGGTCCAGGCAGCCGCGGTCGGCGGCGGTGCCGTACAGGCGGTGCCGGGCGGGTTTGGGGAGCTTGCCGGCCCAGGCGCCCGTGGTGTCGGGCGAGGGCGGCCGGGCGAGGTGATAGCCGTAGGTCCTGGCCGCCTCGATGTCGGCCACGCCGTAACGGCGGGAGTTGCCGGGGTCCACCGCGGCGAGGGCGGCGGCGTCCTCCGCGGGTGGGTCGATCGTGATGCCCTGCTTGCGCATGCACTGCACGACGAGTTGGTTGTGGGCGTTGCCCAGGACGGCCCGCTGCTCGGGAGTGGTCTTGTAGGCGTCGAACGGCAGCACCAGCTCCGACACCGAGGAGACGCCTTTCACCGGCGCTCGCGGCGCGGGCTCGTCGGCGGCGCAGGCCGTGACCGTGGTCAGCAGCAGTGCGCCCGCGAGGAGTCCGCGACAGCCGGTTTCCGGCGGCCAAGCCCGGAAACCGGCACTCCCGTTACTGCTCAGCGGCACCAGATGTCGAGCGCGCTGGCGCGGTTGTTGCCGATGGCGTTGTTCGCCAGGAAGCCGTCGTTCGAGTTGTGCATGAACGTGCTGTGGGCTCCCGTGTACCCCGGGTGCTGCCAGAGGGTGGCGCTGCAGCCGATGCGGTTCCTGACAGAGCTGGTCTCGTTGTCCATGGTCTCCCAGGAGTTGCTGAAGTCCCAGTTCAGCCAGTTGTTGTCGGCGAAGTCCGAGTCGTCCTCGATGAAGTCACGCCAGTGGTCGACCTGACCGCGGTTGTAGTCGAAGCTGGCGTACAGGCAGACTCGACCGCCGTAGCAGGTCGAGCGGGGGCTGGCCACCGCTGCGGTGGCCGGCACGACCGCGGTCAACAGCGCGGCCGCGGCGACGATGCCGGCGGCCTTTCTCGATAGCCTCACAGGTCTCTCCTCGGTGAGTCGTTTCGACCTCGTAACCTAACGTGCAAGATCGATCACGAGCCGCTATGACTCGCCGCACGATCAAGGGCTGCGCGCCCGCGGATCGGGTCGCGTGCCCGGCACGCCGAGGACCACTGGTATCAGTGGTACGACCTGCAAGTTCCTCGCGTTGACACAACACTTGCCAGCTTTGGTACGCCCCCAGGGGAACCTGTGGGCTATTCGGGAAGGGCAGCCGGATTCTGCGCGAGCAGGCCGCCGTCCACCCGGTGCTCGGCCCCGGTGATGAACGACGAGCGCGGCCCCGCCAGGAACGCCACCAGCTCGGCCACCTCCTCAGGGCGGCCCACCCGGCCCAGCGGGTGGGAGCGGCCCCACTGCGCGACCTGCTCCTCCTGCGACAGGTCGCCCCGCCACAGGTCCGCCGCCCAGCGCAGCATCGGGGTGTCCACCGAGCCCGGGCAGACCACGTTCACCCGGATGCCGTCGGCGGCGTGGTCGAGCGCCATGGCCCTGGTCAGGCCGTTGAGCGCGGCCTTGCTCGCGGTGTAGGCGGCCACCTGCGCCTGCGAGGAGAACGCCTGCACCGACGACATGATCACGATCGAGCCGCCGCCGCGGGCCCTCAGCTTGGGGACGGCCGCCTTGCAGGTGAGGTAGACGCCCTTGAGGTTGATGTCGAGCACCTCGTCCCAGACCTCCTCCGGGGTGTCCTCGACCGTGCCGTAGCGCTGCACGCCCGCGCAGGTGACGACGACGTCGAGCCCGCCGTACCTGGTCACGGCCAGGTCCACCAGGTCGCGCATGTCGCCGGCCCGGCGCACGTCGGCGACCACGCCGGTGACGCTCTCGGTATCGAGCGCCGCGTCCTTGTCGACCCCGCAGAACACCACGGATGCCCCGCCGTCGGCCAGCCGGTCCACCACGGCCCGCCCGATGCCCATCGAACCACCCGTGACCAGCGCCACTTTCCCGCTGAACTCACTCATGCGCCCTCCTTCGTCGGGCGCATGAGTGATTCACTACTGCGTCTAATTGTTCGTTTGCTACGCTCACTCACGCCAGAACCTCCGCGCGCATTCTCAACACCTTCGTCTCGTGCGGGCCCAGGACGAGGGCCGTGCCGTTGTCCACCGCGGCGGCCAGGCCGTCGGTCGGCATGCTGGAGAACGGTTCGAGCCCCAGCGTGTACGCCCGTCCCCACCAGGGGTAGCCGGTGGACGCGCCGAGCTCCTGCCACATCCACAGGTACGGCAGGAGAGTCGCATCCCACTCCACCCGCATACCGATATCCCCCGAAATTTCGTACCAACCCTCGTCGAAGCCCGTCAGGTAGACGATGTCGCTCGGCGACCCCGGCTCCTGCACCACGCTCAGGTCGGTCTCGCCGCCGCCGTCGGCCGGGACGACGGGCCACTCCCACGGCCCGCCTGCCCGGACCCGGCGGCCCGCCGGATTTATCGCGCTTTCGTGGGGGATCACCTTGACGCCTTCCGGCAGCCTGATCCGGGCGCCGGGACGCAGGAACGGCAGGCCGTACACGATGTGCTGCCCCCACATGGCGTGCAGCGGGAGATCGGCCTCGTTGGTGGCCCGGCCCTCGATCTCCAGCGCCGCCGTGCCCGACCTGAGCCTGAAGACCTTCTCCATCCGGTACGGGAGCCGCCGCGTCCGTACGCTGAGCCGTACCGCGACCTCCTCCTCGGAGTCGGCCACGACCTCGCAGCGCCACGGCAGCCCGGAGACCTCCCCGTGCTGCGCCAGCCGCGCGCCCCGATACTCGCTGGGCGCGCCGCCGTTCGGGAAGACCTCCTGCCAGCCGCCCTCGTAGTGGTCGATGAACTGGGCGACGTCGTCGGCCGCGCCCTGGAGGTGGTCGTGCGGGTTGCGCAGGCCCTGCGGGGAGAGCCAGACGAAGTCCGTGTCGGTGGGCTTGTGCAGAAATTCCAGCACATCGCCGCCTTTGTCCGGCAGGACGGTCACGCGTAGCCGCTCGTTCTCCAGCACGACCGCCCGCAGCCCGTCGATCGTGACGGGCCGCAGGCGGGCCGCCCAGTTACGCCTCACTGGAAGGTCACATCCAGGAATCTCGGCCGGTAGATGGTCACGTCCCGGTAGTGGTCGGTGTTCACGAAGCTGTTGACGTTATAGGAGATCACGAGACCGTTGCCCGCGACCTCGGGATGAGCGTGGGCGTTGTAGGTGAAGATGTTCCCCTTGGTCTCGGGGGTCGTGTAGACGTGCTGCTTGCCGGTGAACGGGCCGAACGGGGAGCACGAGGTGTAGGCCACGATGTTGGGGCTCAGCACTTCGGTCGTGTCATGCGTGATCAGGACATATCCGGATCCGACCTTGGTGACGCTGTACTCGTTCGCGACGCCGCTCATGACGCGCGCCGAGTCGGCCTCGTTCGGGGACCAGGTGCCGTCCGCCTTCAGGAACTCCCACGTGCCCAGCAGGCTCTGCCCGCTGACCCTGGCGACGTGCATGTACTTGGGGGAGCCGAGGTCCTCGACGCCGTACACGTAGGTGTATCCGCCGTCCTTCAGGATCGCGGAGGCCCACGCCACGCCGTGCCCGGACGGCAGGTCGGTGACGCTGACGGGCGCGTTCAGCCGGCCCGGGGCGAACCTGGCCACCACGTTCCGGTGCCAGCGCCAGTCCCACGCGCCGGTGCCGTAGCGCTCGTACTCCTGGTAGGTGACCTCCACGAGCCCGCCGGCCACCGTCGCGTCGCCGGCCCAGTACCAGTGGTTCTGGTCGCGCGGAGGCATGACGGCGGTCGGCGCGGCGGCGGTGCCGTCGTGGATCGTGGACAGCCTGCCGTCGCGCTCGACGGCGAAGGAGTTGTTCAGGAAGACCGTGTCCCCGCCCTCCCCGACCACGGGCGGGCGCGAGCCGTCGGCGTTCACCCGGCCGAGGAACGTGTCGGAGAAGATCCACAACTCCTTGCCGTTCGGCAGCTTGACCGAGTAGGTGCCGTCGGCGCCCGTCCAGTCGTCCAGCCGGCTGTTGTCGTTGCCGTAGTTGGTGAAAAGGCTGGTCAGGCGGGCGTCGGTCGTGGTTGCCTTGACGGTCGGGCCGCACGCGGCCTTCGGTGCGGCCGGTGGCTGCTGTTGCTGGGCCACCGAGGGGACGGGTTTGGGCGGGGCGGCCCAGGCTTGCTGCGGTACGGCCGTCAGGCCGGCCAACGCGATGGCGAGGGGTGCTAAGGCGGAGCGGAATCGCGTCATCACTCGTCCTTGGGGGAGGGAAGTTCCCTACAGTTCTAGTCATTAGATCACTTACTGTCTAGGGCCCTCTCACACTCGGCTGAATCAGATCGTTGGAGTTCGGAGGTGATCCTCAGCGAGCTGCACTAGGGTGAGTGACTTCCTGAAATATCCGTAAATATCCGTTATGGGGGTCGTATGCCGGTCACTCGCCGAGATCTGCTCAAGGTCGGCGCCGGAGCCGCGGCGGCGGCTCTGGCAGGCACGGAGACGGCGGCGGCCGCCGCCTCCGCAGCGGGCCGGTTCGACCTGGCGGCGCCCGCCGACCAGCTGATCTGGAAGAAGGCGCTGTACGACGAGACCGTGCTGCAGTCGTTCGCCTTCGACAACACCCACGGGCACATCTACCTGGCCCAGCTGAAGAACGGCTCGGGCTCGGCGGCGGCCGGGGATCTCTGCGTGACCAAGCTGAGCCTGTCCGGATCGGTGCTCGGCCACATGTACCTCAAGGGCTTCGGCCACGGCGTGCAGATCGGCGTCGAGCCGTCGGGCAGCTCCGCCTACCTGTGGACGGAGACCGACGCGGTCGCCGACGGCTCGGGGAACGCGTGGGGGCGGAGGCTGGCGAGGTTCAAGTTCGTCAACGGCCAGACGCTCACGCCGTCGTCCTCGGCGCTCACCAAGTACACCCTGATCTCGGGCGCGACCAGCACCACCTGCGCCATCGACCCGTCCACCAACCGGCTGATCATGCGCTGCCGGGTCGGCGGCCAGGCGCGGTTCGTGGCGTACTCGCTGGCGGCGGTCAAGGCGGGCACGGCCAAGAAGCTGTACGACGTCGCGCAGCCGTCCGGCCTGGGCGTCTTCCAGGGCTACACGGCTTACGGCAACTACCTCTACCTGCTCGACGGCACGGCCTACGGCTCCTCCAACCCCGCGCCGGGCAACACGTACATCACCTGCGTCGACCTGCGCACGGGCGCCAAGGTCCAGCGCTCGCTCAGCCAGGCGGGCAAGTCCCTGGACTACCGCGAGCCGGAGGGCATGGCGATCCAGATCGTCTCGGGACGGCCCAGGCTGTGCCTCGGCCTCGCCTCGGGCGTCGCGGGGGCCCGCAAGGCCAGCATCTTCTACAAGTCCGCCCTCGTCTGAGGAGACGGCCCTTCTGCGCGGTGTCGCGGCCGGCTGAGCGGCGGAAAATGTGGTGACCGCGCCGGAAGGGGCCCGGTAGCCTGCCGGGATGGGCCACGTCGAAGTAGGACATCTCACGTACGTGCTGCCCGACGGGCGGCCCCTGCTCAACGACGTGTCCTTCCGGATCGGCGAAGGCGTCAAAGCGGCGCTCGTCGGGCCCAACGGCGCGGGCAAGACCACGCTCATGCGGCTGATCGCCGGTGACCTCCAGCCGGTCGACGGCAGCGTGGCGAGCTCCGGCGGGCTGGGCGTGATGCGGCAGTTCATCGGCAGCGTGCGCGACGGGAGCAGCGTGCGCGACCTGCTGCTCGGCGTCGCCCCGCCGGCGGTGCGCAAGGCGGCCGAGCGGCTCGACGCGGCCGAGCTGGTCATGATGGAGCGCGACGACGAGAAGACGCAGATGCGTTACGCGCAGGCCATCAGCGACTACACCGACGCGGGTGGCTACGACATCGAGGTGTTGTGGGACACGTGTACGGTGGCCGCGCTCGGCGTCTCGTACGAAAGGGTGAAATATCGGGACGTGTCCACGCTGTCCGGCGGCGAGCAGAAGCGGCTCGTCCTGGAGGCGCTGCTGCGCGGCCCCGACCAGACGCTGCTGCTCGACGAGCCCGACAACTACCTCGACGTCCCCGGCAAGGAGTGGCTGGAGCAGCAGCTCAGGGAGACGCCCAAGACCGTGCTGCTGGTCAGCCACGACCGCCAGCTCCTGGCGAACGCGGCCGACCGCATCGTGACCGTCGAGTCCGGCAACATCTGGATCCACGGCGGCGGGTTCGGCACGTACGCCGAGGCCCGCAAGGCCCGCAACGAACGCCTCGACGAGCTGCGCAGGCGCTGGGACGAAGAGCACGCCAAGCTCAAGGCCCTGGTCAACATGCTCAAGAACAAGGCGAGATACAACGACGGCATGGCCGCCCCCTACCACGCCGCCCAGACCCGGTTGCGCAAGTTCGTGGAGGCGGGCCCGCCCGAGACGCCCCCCAACGACCAGAACATCAAGATGCGCCTCAGGGGAGGCCGCACCGGCAAGCGCGCGATCATCTGCGAGGTGCTCGAGCTCACCGGTCTCATGAGCCCGTTCGACCTGGAGGTCTGGTACGGCGAACGCGTCGCGGTCCTCGGCTCCAACGGCTCGGGCAAGTCCCACTTCCTGCGCCTGCTGGCCGGAGAGCCGGTCAACCACGAGGGGGTCGCCAAGCTCGGCGCCCGCGTGGTCCCCGGCCACTTCGCCCAGACGCACGCCAGGCCCGACCTGCTCGGCCGCACCCCGGTCGAGATCGTCATGACCGAGCACGCCAAGCTCAAGAACGAGGCCATGAAGACGCTGGCCCGCTACGAGCTGGCGGGGCTGATCGCCGAACAGCGGTTCGACACGCTCTCCGGCGGGCAGCAGGCCCGGCTGCAGATCCTGCTGCTCGAACTGTCCGGGGCCACGTTGCTGCTGCTCGACGAGCCGACCGACAACCTCGACCTGGCCAGTGCGGAGGCGCTGCAGGCCGGCCTCGACGCGTTCGACGGCACGGTCGTGGCGGTCACCCACGACCGCTGGTTCGCCGCCGACTTCGATCGCTACCTGGTCTTCGGCTCCGACGGCACGGTCTACGAGTCGTCCGAGCCCGTTTGGGACGAGGCCAGGGTCGTACGTCCCCGTTAAAGAGTTGGTACGCCTGGCGCGTGTCCTCTGCCAGCCGTGCCCATGCACGGGTTATCACGGCAAAGTGATCCCGCGCAGCCGAACCGTCAGCCTGCTCGCACTCTGCGCACTCGGGGCGATCTGCCTCTCCGGGTGCGCGAGCGAGAAGCGACCCGTGCAAGAGCTCAAGCCCCTTGCGCTCAAGGAGCAGGTCTCCAATATCGTCAAATCCGCCGACGGGTACGCCGTCACCTGGGCGGGTGTGCTCAGCAACGCCAACCCGTGGCACTTCGGCGAGCACGTGGTGGCCACGATCGTCGGACACGACGCCAAGGGCACCGAGGTGGTCAGGATGGACCAGCCGCTCGACGCCGTGCCGCCGGGCGGTTCGCTGGCCTTCACCGGCCAGGCCACCGCATCCGAGAAGCCGGCGAAGGTGACGATCCAGTACCGTCCCGCGCGCTGGCGGGCGGCGGCGCGGATTCCCTCCGCGTTCCAGCGGTTCCCTGTGAGCCGAGTCCAGACATTGCCCCAGAAAGACGGCTCATACCTTATTACTGGATATGTCGGCAATCCCTATCAAATGTCGGCCAGCAGCCTCGTCGTGAACGCGCTGCTGCGCGACAAAGCGGGCAAACTCCTCGGCGGCGGGAGCACATTCGTGGACGATGTCAAAGCCGGAAGCCCGCCGCGATTCATCCTCACCGTGTCAGGGCTGCCCCAAGGGACAAAGGTCGCGAGGACCGACATCACGGCCAGGACCTGGGGCTCGACCGGCCGTCCCTACGAGGAGCTGGCGCTCGCCGGAGCCGCACCGGTCCATACCGTCAAGCCGGTGACCGAGCCGTTCTCGGTAGACCGGAGCACACAGGTCGTGTCGGAGCATAAACAATGAATTGGGTAAAATCCAAAGGCGTTGTTATACCGACACCCCGAAAGCGGTAGAACTACTAGTTACCAATCAATTACCTTCGGTCATATGAATGACCGCGTCCTGGTCGAAGCACTCCGCGCCCGTGACCCGGGCGCGCTCGCCGCGCTCTATGACACGTACGCGGAGAGCGTCTACCGCTACTGCTGGTCCCTCCTGCTGAACGCGGACAGCGCCCAGGTGGCGCTCCGCGACACCCTCATCGCGGCGGAGGCGCACGCGGGCGCGCTGGCCGACCCGGACCGGCTGCGCACCTGGCTGTACGCGCTGGCCCGCGCCGAGTGCCTGCGCCGCCGGGCCGCCGCGCCGCCGGGGTCCGCCGAGGCCCTGGCCAAGGCGCCGCCGCCGCACGACGCGGCCGACGCCGACCTGCGGGTCATGGCCTGGAACGCCGTCCAGAGCCTGCCCGTCGCCGACCGCGAGGCCCTGGAGCTCACGTACCGGCACTCGCTGCCCGCGCCGGAGCTGGCCCAGGTGCTGGGGACGCGGCAGGTCGAGCAGGTCCTGGAGGGGGCGCGCGAGCGGCTGCGCGACGCGATCACCGCCGAGATCCTCGCCTTGAAGGGGCCGTACGACTGCCCGCAGCGGGCCGCGATCCTGGCCGGGTTCTCCGGCGAGCTGACCCAGGAGATGCGCGAGCGCCTGGTCCGGCACCTGCGGCGCTGCGAGACCTGCGCGCCGCACCGCACCCGCGAGGTGTCGCCCGCCAAGGTCCTCGGCCTGCTGCCCCAGCAGACCCTGCCCGACACGCTCCGCCTGCGGGTGATGAGCTGCTTCGTCGACCCCGAACTCCTGCCGTACCGCCGTTACGTCGCCAGGCGTACGGGCAACCTCGGCGCCGCCGGATTTCCCGTTCCCGCGGACAGGAACGTTCGAGGGTGGCCTAAGGCGCTGGCAGGCGCGCTGGCGGCGGTCGCGGCCGTGGTGGCGATAGCGCTGATCTTCCATCAGTTCGAGACCGAGGAGGGCGGGGTGTCGGGGGTGGCGACGGCCGCGTTCCCGGCCACGGGCGAGCCGCCCGCCATCCACCTGCCCTGGCGCTCCGACTCCCCGGACGTGGTGGTGACGGGCGATCCCGTCCTGGACAGCAGGACCACCCGTCCGATCGGCGTCACCGGCGTCCCGATGCTGGTGCCGTCCGTCGCGCCGGTCCGCGACTCCGTACGCTCCTCGCCTGAGGCCGAGGCGCCCGCCTCCCACGACCCCTCCGACCCTCCTCCGCCCTCGGACTGGCAACCCCCGACGTACGTCCCCCAGCTTCCACCGTCCCCGCCGACGCACCGGCCACCGGCGGGCGGCCCACCGCATGAGGACAACCCGCCACCCTCCGCCCCCGGCACCCGAACCCCCTGCCCCACCCCGACCCCCACCCCGGTCCAAACCCCCACCCAGACCCCCACCCCACCCGCCACGACCACCCCCACCGAAGCCCCCTCACCCACCACCACCGGCTGACCGGTCCACCGGGGGCTTGATGCCGCCCTCGTCTGAATCTGCGAGCCGCGATCACGTTACGTGAGTGAATTGCCGGGAACTGTGTGCATAGAGTAACCATGCGTTTCCGGGGGGACCAATGCGCGCATTCCGGGCCGGGCTCCTCGTGTGCTGCCTGGTCGTCGCTCTGTGCCCGCCCGTCGTGGCCGACCCCGTCCCCTCCTCGCGGGAGGTGCGCAAGGCCCGGCAGGCCGCGCAGGACCGTTCG
The DNA here is from genome assembly GCF_053603495.1 of Nonomuraea sp. NPDC004186. NCBI lineage: Bacteria > Bacillati > Actinomycetota > Actinomycetes > Streptosporangiales > Streptosporangiaceae > Nonomuraea > Nonomuraea sp. NPDC004186. The sequence continues at coordinate 89,796 of NZ_JBSGFQ010000018.1, forward strand.
CGGGAGCTGGGGGCGGCCAGCGCCCACCTGGCCACCGCGCAGGCGCGGTTGGACGGGATGGCGGCCGCGGTGGAGCGGCTGGTGGAGGCGTACAACGGCGAGCTGGTCAGGCTGCAGCAGGCCGACCAGACCTACGCGCAGGCCAGGGCGCGGCTGGCATCGGCGGACGCGGAGGTCGAGCGGGCCAGGCAGGCCGTCGCGCTGCTTGCGGCGCAGAGCTACGGCGGGCTGGGGCTGATGACCCCGGTCGTCAGCATGATCGTCGATCAGGGCGACCGAGAGGGTGTCCTGCGCAGAGCGGGCCTGCTGGCGCAGATGAGGAGCGAGCAGTCGGCGACCCTCGGCAGCATGCGCGACGCGCAGGAGGTGGCCGCCATCCTGCGTACGCAGGCCGCGAACGCCTACGCCGCCCACCGGGTCCTCTCGGAGCGGGTCGCGCTGGCCAAGACCGTGGCCGAGCAGGCGGTGGCCCGGCAGCGGCAGGAGACGACGGAGCTGCAGGCCCGTACGGTGGTCCTCCAGCGCCGGGTGGACGCGGCGCGCACCCGCGCGGAGCTGCTGGCCAGGCAGCGGGCCGCGGCGCTGCAGAGCATGGCCACCGGCGGCTCGGCCATGGGGGACGTGGCGGCCGACTGGGCGCTGACCCAGCTGGGCAAGGCGTACGTGTGGGCGGCCGCGGGCCCGGACACGTACGACTGCTCAGGGCTCGTGATGCGGGCCTGGGAGAAGGTGGGCATACAGCTGGACCACTGGACGGGCACCCAGTGGACGTCGGGCCCGCACGTGCCGCTGGACCAGCTCAGACGGGGCGACCTGCTGTTCTTCGGCTATGTCAGCAGCGACCCGGGCACCATCCACCACGTCGGGATCTACGTCGGCAACGGTCAGATGGTGCACGCGCCGCAGACCGGCGACGTCGTACGGGTCGCCTCGATCTGGCGCGGGGACCTGGTGGGCGCCACCAGGCCCCGCTGAGGGGGTCAGTGGTGACCCTCCTCCTTGGCCCGGCGGAAGGAACGCTCGATCTCGGCCTCGGCCTCGATGCGGCCGACCCAGTTGGCGCCCTCGACGGACTTGCCCGGCTCCAGGTCCTTGTAGACCTCGAAGAAGTGCTGGATCTCCAGGCGGTCGAACTCCGACACGTGATGGATGTCCTGGATGTGGTGCATTCGCGGGTCGGTCGAGGGGACGCAGAGGACCTTGTCGTCTCCGCCCTTCTCGTCCGTCATCCTGAACATGCCCACCGCCCGGCAGGTGATGTAGCACCCGGGGAAGGTCGGCTCCTGCAGCAGCACCAGCGCGTCCAGCGGGTCGCCGTCCTCGCCGAGGGTGTTCTCGATGAAGCCGTAGTCGGCGGGGTACTGCGTGGAGGTGAACAGGAGCCTGTCGAGCCTGATCTTCCCGGTCTCGTGGTCCACTTCGTACTTGTTCCGATTCCCCTTCGGAATCTCAACGACGACGTCGAACTCCACCGCGGTCCTTTCTCATGGGCCGATTCCGCTTCACCGGGCAGTGCCTGGTTCGGCTTCGTCTCCCGCACTCAAGCCCCCGGGGACCCCCGGTTGGGCGTTAATGTCTCGTAGGCGAACACAGGAGAGAGGCAGACGACGTGGCGCGGCACGACCGGTGGGTGATGTTGACCACTCTCGCCGTGCTGCAGGCCCTGACGATCGTCATCGGCGTTTACGCGATGACCACCGACTTCAGCCTGGGCGCGTTGACGAGGCAGTCTCCACCGACCAAGCCGACGGCGTCCCCGCCGGAAGGGTCTTCCTCCGTCCCCGTGGTCACCTCAGGGCCTGTGCTGGCCCAGCTTTCGGTGAAGTCAGGGGGCGGACCTCTCCCGACTAAGGGTACTTTGACGCGCCAGCTCACCAGCGCCCTGGGTGACGAAGCGCTCGGCTCTCATGTGGGTGCGGTGGTGCTCGACGCGGCCACCGGCGAACGGATTTTCGCCGCCAACGCCGACGTCCCCATCGTCCCGGCCTCGACCACGAAGATCGTCACGTGTTCCGCGGCCCTCGCCTCCCTCGGCCCGGACACGCGTCTGTCCACCAGGGTCGTCCAGGGCGCGAAGCCGGGCACGGCCATCCTGGTCGGAGGCGGCGACCCGATGCTGGCCGGCCCGTCGGCGAAACCGACGTACCCGAAGCAGGCCAGCCTGGCCACCCTGGCGGCCCGCACGGCCGCCACCCTCAAGTCGCAAAACGTTCGAAAAATCACCCTTTCGTACGACACCTCGTTGTTCGTCGGTTCACCGATCGCGCCCGGCTGGAAGCCGAACTACGTCCCGGACGGCGAGGTCGCTCCCGTCTACGCCTTGACCATCGACGAAGGCCGCCAGAATCCCCGTTTCCATCAGCCCCGGGTCGCCAACCCGCCCCAGTACGCCGCCGCGGCCTTCGCCAAGTTGCTGGCCAAGCAGGGGATCACGGTCTCCAGGTCCGTGAAGCCCGACAAGGCCCCGGCAGGTGCCCCCGAGCTGGGCCGGGTGGACTCCGCCCCGATCTACTCCCTCGTCGAGCACACGCTCACCCGAAGTGACAACGACATGGCCGAGGCCCTGGCCAGGCACGTGGCCATCAAGGAAGGCCAGGAGGCGTCGTTCGAAGGGGGCAACAAGGCGGTTGTGGCGGTGCTCCAGCGGCTCGGGGCCGCGCAGGGGATCTCGCTCTCCGACGGCAGCGGCCTGTCCACCCGCAACCGCATCAGCCCCAGCGCCCTGGCCAAGCTGATCGCCATGGCCGGCTCCACGAGCCAGCCCAACCTGCACGCCGTCGCCTCCGGCATGCCGATCGCGGGCTTCTCCGGCACGCTGGGGAACGGCCGGCGGTTCACGGGCAGCGACAGCAGGGGGCAGGTGGGGCTCGTACGCGCCAAGACCGGCACGCTGAACAACGTCAACACGCTGGCGGGCATGGCGACCACGAAGGACGGGCGGCTGGTGACCTTCGCGTTCATGGCGGACCGCGTCCCGGTCACGGCCGAACCCGTACTCGACCGCCTCGCCGCCACCGTGGCAAGGTCCTGATCGGCGATCCCTGGGATGGTCGCTCCTTCGCAGGTTGGGCATCGAGCACGTACGGTGGACGGTATGCAGGTGATCGACTGGGATCTGGCCGTCACGACCGGCACGCGCCTGGTGCGCCCCGGTCCTCAAGTGAGCCGGGAGGAGGCCAGGCAGGCCGTCACCGAGCTCCGTACCCTGTCGCGTGAGGCCGAGGGCCACGTGCGCGAGTTCACCAAGATCCACGCGGAGGCCGCGCCGCAGGCCGCGACCATCGTCGACCGGCCCGGCTGGATCAAGGCGAACGTCGAGGGCTTCCGCGTGGTGCTCGAGCCGTTGACGGAGCGCATGGGCGGCGGCGACAACCAGCCGCCCGCCATCGTCACCGCCGTGGGCTCCCGCATCACGGGCGTCGAGGTCGGGGCCGTCCTGGCCTTCCTCGCCTCGCGGGTCCTCGGGCAGTACGAGCTGTTCCTCCCGCCCGACCCCACGGGCCAGGAGCCCGCGGGCCGGCTGACGCTCGTCGCCCCCAACATCGTCCACGCCGAGCGCGAGATGGGCGTCGACCCGCACGACTTCCGTCTGTGGGTGTGCCTGCACGAGGAGACGCACCGGGTGCAGTTCACGGGTGTGCCGTGGCTGCGCGAATACGTCCGGTCGCAGATGACCGAGTTCCTGCTCGCCTCCGACCTCGACCTGCCCACGCTGCTCGAACGCCTCCGCAGCGCCGCCGACACGGTGGCCGACGTGGTGCGCGGCGGGGAGGGCAACCTCATCGACGCCATCCAGTCGCCGGGGCAGAAGGAGATCCTCGACCGCCTGACGGCCGTGATGACCCTGGTGGAGGGGCACGGAGACTACGTCATGGACGCGGTCGGCCCGTCCGTGGTGCCCTCGGTGGGCGACATCCGCGCCAAGTTCGCCCAGCGCCGGGAGGGCGGCTCCCGCCTCGACCGTACGGTGCGGCGGCTGCTGGGGATCGACCTCAAGATGAAGCAGTACGCGGAGGGGTCGGCGTTCGTGCGGAAGGTGGTGGACCGGGTGGGGATGGATGGCTTCAACAAGATCTGGACCTCTCCCGAGACGCTTCCGACGACGTCGGAGATCTCCGACCCGGACGCCTGGATCAGCCGCGTCATCGGCACCCCGGCCCTCCCGGCCTGACCCTCCCGGCCTGACCCTCCCGGCCTGACCCTCCCGGCCCGCCCCGGCCCCTTACGCCAGCGACCGCCCAGCGGGCTGCGAAGGCGGCCGGCGGTGGGTGGGTGGCGCAAGTACCTCGTGATGCAGGTGCATGAGGCCAACGCTCCGTCCCCTTGGGGTGCCGCGCCGATAGGGCGTGGTGCGGGGGAGTTCGGCGCCCCGCGCCGGTGAGCGGCATGGCGCAGGTGGCGGGCCGCGGAGGTGGCGGGCGTTGGTGGGCGGCGCTGGTGGGCGGCGCTGGCGGCGGACGGTTGGCGGCGGGCGCGGGTGGCGCAGGCAACGGGCAGCGCGCGTGGTGCTGGGGTGGGCGGCGGGGGGTGAGAATGGCACCCGTGGGTCCACATCCAGCCGTAGCCGACGTGCGCCGGGCAGTGCGTGAGGCGCTGGCCGACGTCGAGAAAGGCGCGCTCGTGCTGGCCGCCTGCAGCGGCGGGGCCGACTCCCTGGCGCTGGCGGCGGCGCTGGCGTTCGTGGCGCCCAGGACGGGCCTCAGGGCAGGGCTGCTCACCGTGGATCACCAGCTTCAGCCCGGCTCGGCCGAGCGGGCCCGGACGGTCGCGGACATCGGGGCCCGCCGGCTGGATCTGAGCCCGGCCGAGGTGCTCACCGTCACGGTCGGCACCGAGGGCGGCCCCGAGGCGGCGGCGCGGGACGCGAGGTACGCCGCGCTGGCCCAGGCGGCGGACCGGCTCCAGGCGGAGGCGGTCCTGCTCGGGCACACCCGCGACGACCAGGCGGAGACGGTGCTCCTGGGCCTGGCCAGGGGGAGCGGCGTCAGGTCCCTGTCCGGGATGGCGGCACGCAGCGGGCGCTACCGCAGGCCGTTCCTGAACATCCCCAGGGCCACCACCGTCAGGGCCTGCGAGGCCATGGGGCTCGACCCCTGGGACGACCCCCACAACGAGGACCCCCGCTACACGAGGGTCCGCGTGCGAAGGAGGGTCCTGCCCGTCCTCGAGGCGGAATTGGGCCCCGGGGTGGCCGAGGCGCTCGCGAGGACCGCGGGGATGGCGCGGGAGGACGCCGACGCTCTCGATCAATGGGCCGAATCGGCGTACCAAAATTGCGCTCTTAGCGATATTCCGGGATCGGTGACACTGGCCTTGCCAGAGCTGGAGAAGCTCCCCGACGCCGTCAGGCGGCGGGTGCTGCGGCGGGCGGCCATCGCGGCGGGAACCCCGTCAGGAGCCCTCTCGGCCACGCACGTGCTGGCCGTGGACCGGCTGGTCACGAGCTGGCGCGGGCAGAAGGCCGTGGACCTGCCCGGGGGTCTGTTCGCTGTCCGGCGGTATGGCACCCTGATACTCGCCATCAGTCCCATCGCATAAGGAACCACAGGTGGACGCTGCCGACATGGGCCATGACCTGGAAAATGTCCTCATTCCCGAGGACAAGCTCCAGGCCAAGATCAAAGAGCTTGCCGGGCGGATCGACGAGGACTACGCGGGTAAAGACTTGCTGCTCGTGGGCGTGCTGAAGGGCGCCGTCATGGTGATGGCCGACCTGGCCAGATCCCTGCACGTGCCCGTGCAAATGGATTGGATGGCGGTGTCGTCGTACGGCGCGGGCACGAAGTCATCCGGCGTCGTACGCGTGCTGAAAGACCTCGACACCGACATCTTGGGCCGCGACGTGCTGATAGTCGAGGACATCATCGACTCCGGCCTGACCCTGCACTGGCTGTTGGAAAACCTGAAGTCGCGTAATCCCGCCTCACTTGAGATCTGCACCGCGCTGCGGAAACCCGACGCGGTGAAGGTGCCGATCGATGTGAAATACGTGGGGTTCGACATTCCCAACGAGTTCGTCATCGGTTACGGCCTCGACTACGCCGAGCGATACCGGAATCTGCCGTTCATCGGCACACTCGCCCCACACGTTTACAAGTAGCAATCTGGACCTCGGCCGGGAACACCGCGCACCGTGACGTACGTTGATAGGGCAAGGCCGGTGCAGCGGGCGGGTCCCCCCGTGCGCTCTGCCGGTGTACCTTCAGACTCCTGGAGGGTGACCGCGTGTCCCCCTCGGGTAGTCAGAAGTCGCGGTGCCGGATGCCGCGGCCCCGGGCCAGCCCGGGGTTCCAGGCCATGGTCAGGAAGGGACGGGCCCGCAAGGGGTTCCGCATCGGATGGATCTCAAGCGATTTACACGTGGGCCACTGCTGTGGATCCTGGGCATCGTCGTGCTGCTCCTACTCGTCACTCAGCTTTGGAGTGGCGGCGGTAATTACAAGCAGGCCGACACGTCACTGGTTCTCCAGCAGATTCGCGCCGGAAACGTCAGCAACGCCAAGATTGTCGACAAGGACAACCGGATCGAGGTGACGCTGACCAACCCCATCACGGTCAAGGCCGGCGACGCCCCGACGAAGCTGATCCAGTCCAACTGGGTCACCGGTTACGGCAGCAAGCTGACCGACGAACTCCAGGCTCAGTACGAGGCCGGCAAGACCAAGAGCTTCACCACCGAGGTGCCCCAGGAGAACTTCCTGGTCAGCATCCTGGTGAGCTTCCTGCCGATCGTCTTCATCGTGCTGATCTTCCTGTTCATCATGAACCAGATGCAGGGTGGCGGCTCCCGGGTGATGAACTTCGGCAAGTCGAAGGCCAAGCTCATCACCAAAGACACCCCCAAGACGACTTTCGCCGACGTCGCAGGCGCCGACGAGGCCATCGAGGAGCTCCAGGAGATCAAGGAGTTCCTGCAGGCCCCGGCCAAGTTCCAGGCGATCGGCGCCAAGATCCCCAAGGGCGTGCTGCTGTACGGCCCGCCCGGCACCGGTAAGACCCTGCTGGCCCGTGCCGTGGCCGGTGAGGCGGGCGTGCCGTTCTACTCGATCTCCGGTTCCGACTTCGTCGAGATGTTCGTCGGTGTCGGCGCCTCGCGTGTGCGCGACCTGTTCGAGCAGGCGAAGGCCAACGCCCCGGCGATCATCTTCATCGACGAGATCGACGCCGTCGGCCGCCACCGCGGCGCCGGCCTGGGCGGCGGTCACGACGAGCGCGAGCAGACGCTCAACCAGCTGCTCGTCGAGATGGACGGCTTCGACGTCAAGGGCGGCGTGATCCTCATCGCCGCGACCAACCGGCCCGACATCCTCGACCCGGCGCTGCTGCGCCCGGGCCGTTTCGACCGGCAGGTCACCGTCGACCGCCCCGACCTCGAGGGCCGCAAGGGCATCCTCAAGGTCCACGGCCGCGGCAAGCCGTTCGCCCCCAACGTGGACCTCGACGTCATCGCGCGCCGCACCCCCGGGTTCACCGGCGCCGACCTGGCCAACGTGATCAACGAGGCCGCCCTGCTCACCGCGCGGGCCGACCAGAAGCTGATCACGATGGACGTCCTCGAGGAGTCGATCGACCGCGTCATGGCAGGGCCCGAGCGCAAGTCGCGGGTCATGTCCGACAAGGAAAAGAAGATGATCGCCTACCACGAAGGCGGTCACGCGCTGGTGGCGCACGCGCTGCCCAACTCCGACCCGGTCCACAAGATCACGATCCTGTCCCGCGGCCGCGCCCTCGGTTACACGATGACGCTGCCGATGGAGGACAAGTTCCTGGCCACCAGGTCGGAGATGATGGACCAGCTCGCGATGCTGCTCGGCGGCCGCGCGGCGGAGGAGCTCGTCTTCCACGAGCCCACCACCGGCGCCTCCAACGACATCGAGAAGGCCACGGCGGTCGCCCGCCGCATGGTGACCGAGTACGGCATGAGCGAGCAGCTCGGCGCCCGTAAGTTCGGCACCGGCCAGGCCGAGGTGTTCCTGGGCCGCGAGATGGGCCACGAGCGCGACTACTCCGAGAAGATCGCCTCCACGATCGACGAGGAGGTCCGCCGGATGATCGAGACGGCGCACGACCAGGCGTGGGACATCCTGGTCGAATACCGCGACGTGCTCGACAACCTGGTGCTCGAGCTCATGGAGAAGGAGACGCTCTCCCGCGAGCAGGTGCTGGAGATCTTCGCCTCGGTCGTGGTCAGGGCTCACCGCCCGTCCTACGCGGGCTACGGCAAGCGGCTCCCCTCCGACCGTCCGCCGATCCTGACCCCCAAGGAGCAGTCGGCCAACGGCTCGCTCACCGCGGGCCACCAGGACGCCCTCCCGTCCGGGGACAGTGTGTGACTCAGTACGACGTTGACCTGGGCCGGATCGAGAAGGCCGTACGCGAGATCCTCTACGCCATCGGCGAGGATCCCGACCGCGACGGCCTCCTCGACACGCCGGCCCGGGTCGCCCGCGCCATGGCCGAGCAGTATTCGGGGCTCGGCCAGAAGCCCGAAGACGTCCTGACCAAGGTCTTCGACGTCGATCACGACGAGATGGTGCTCGTCCGGGACATCGAGGTCTACTCGACCTGCGAGCACCACCTGGTCCCGTTCCACGGTGTGGCCCACGTGGGTTACATCCCCAACGACCGCGGCCAGGTGACGGGCCTGTCGAAGCTGGCCCGGCTGGTCGACGTGTTCGCCCGCCGCCCCCAGGTCCAGGAGCGCATGACTTCCCAGATCGCCGACGCTCTCATGCGGGTTCTGGAGCCGCGCGGAGTCATCGTGGTGGTCGAGGCCGAGCATCTGTGCATGACGATGCGCGGCGTACGCAAACCGGGCGCCAAGACCGTCACCTCGGCGGTTCGCGGCGATTTCCGCACGAGCGACAAGACCCGATCTGAGGCGATGGCGCTGATCCTGGGTCGTTGATGACCGAACGGGGACCCACGATGTCAACATGTGTGGGGGAGCGCCTAGGCTTGGCCCATGACTAGCGTGCCCATCAGCGTGCCGGGAGGTGCGGATCGGTGCCTCGTCATGGGTGTGGTCAATGTGACCCCCGATTCGTTCTCCGACGGCGGCCTGTGGTTCGACGAGGCGGCCGCCATCCAGCATGGCCTTGAGCTGGTCCAGGAGGGGGCCGACCTGGTCGACGTGGGCGGCGAGTCCACCCGTCCGGGCGCGGCCAGGGTGTCCCTCGAGGAGGAGCTGGCCAGGGTCGTCCCCGTGATCAGGGCACTCCACGCCGAGGGAGTGGCGGTCAGCGTCGACACGATGCGGGCCGAGGTGGCCAAGGCCGCGGTCGAGGCGGGGGCGCGGCTGGTCAACGACGTGAGCGGTGGTCTCGCCGACCCGGAGATGCCGCGCGTGGTGGCCGCGACCGGCGTCCCGTACGTCGTGATGCACTGGCGCGGCCACAGTCATGACATGGACAACCGCGCGGTCTACGCCGACGTGGTCACCGAGGTCCGCGAGGAGCTCGGCAAGCGGGTCGATCTGGTCCTGGCCGAAGGCGTCACGGAGCAGCAGATCGTGCTCGACCCCGGCCTGGGCTTCGCCAAGAACGCCGAGCACAACTGGGCACTGCTGGCCGGGATCCCCCAGCTGGCCGAGCTCGGCTACCCATTGCTCATCGGAGCGTCGCGCAAGCGCTTCCTCGGGCGCCTGCTGGCAGGTCCTGACGGCACACCCCGGCCGTTCAGCCGCAGCGACGCCGCGACGCTGGCCGTGACCGCACTGGCCGCCCAGGCGGGCGCCTGGTGCGTACGCGTCCACGAGGTGGGTCCCAACGCCGATGCCGTACGCGTGGCAGCCGCATGGAAGAGAGCCGGAGCCAACACATGAGCGTCGACACCGTCGCGATCGAGACGATCAACCAGGAGTTCTACGCCGCGATCGAGAACGCGGATCTCGACAAGATGACCGAGATCTGGGCCGAGGACACCGCCGACGACCAGGTGAGCTGCGTGCACCCGGGCTGGACCCTGCTCAGCGGCCGGTCCGAGGTGCTGCGGTCGTGGGCCCTGATCATGGCCAACACCACCTACATCCAGTTCGTGCTGACCGACGTCGACACGACCGTGCTGGGCGATGTGGCCGTGCTCACCTGCGTCGAGAACATCCTCACCGCCGGCGAGGAGGGTGAGTCCAGCTTCGCCGCGGGCAAGGTGGTGGCCAGCAACGTCTACATCCGCACCCCGCAGGGCTGGCGGCTGTGGATGCACCACGGTTCGCCGGTGCTCCAGGGAGATGACGACGAGGAGGAGGAAGGCGAGCTTGAGCCCTGATCGCATCGCTCTCAAGGGCCTGCGGGCCAGGGGGAGGCACGGCGTGCTCCCTGCCGAGCGGGAGCTCGGGCAGGAGTTCGTCGTGGACGCGACGTTGTTCCTCGACACCGCGCCGGCCGCGGCCGGCGACGACCTCACCAAGACCGTCCACTACGGAGAGCTGGCCGAGGCGCTGGTCAAGGTCGTGGAGGGCGAGCCGGTCGCGTTGATAGAGACGCTCGCGCAGCGGCTGGCCGACGTGTGCCTGGCCAGTGAGCTGGTGCGTAGGGTCGAGGTGAGCGTGCACAAACCGGCGGCGCCCATCCCGCTGCCGTTCGACGACGTGGTCGTGACCATTGAGCGGAGCCGCGTATGAAAGTCGTCCTCGCTCTCGGCAGCAATCTGGGGCCCCGGTTCCAGACGTTGCAAGGCGCCGTGGACACCCTGTTCGACGCCCCGGGGCTGGAGTTCGTCCAGGCGTCGCCGGTCTACGAGACCGACCCTGTGGGCGGTCCGCCGGGACAGAAGCCGTATCTCAACGCGGTCGTGATCGCGGAGACCACCCTGCAGCCGCGCACGCTCCTGGAGCGGGCACAGAGCGTGGAGAACGCCTTCGGGCGGGTGCGCGCCGAGCGCTGGGGTCCGCGCACGCTCGACGTCGACCTGATCGTGGTGGGCGACACGATCTGCGACGAGCCGGAGCTGACGCTGCCGCATCCGCTCGCTCACGAGCGCGCGTTCGTGCTCGTGCCGTGGGCGAAGGCCGACCCCGACGCGGTGGTGCCCGGACGCGGCCGGGTGGCGGAGCTGCTGGCGGGCATCGACCAGCAGGGGGTACGCCTGCGCGACGACCTGAAGCTGCAGAGGCCCGATTGAAGCCCACCCATCCGGGCCGCCTGGTCGGCATCATCGCTGTTGTCGCGCTGATCGCGTGGGCGGCGGTCAGGCCCTTCTATTCAGACCTGCCCCTGATGCCGTGGACGGCGATCCCGACCGTGCTGCTGCTGGCCATCGGCGAGGGTTACAGCGCCTGGGTGACCAAGGCCAGGATCGCCAGGAAGCCGGGCACCAAGCCGGTGGAGCCGCTGTCGGTGGCCCGGCTGGCGGCGCTGGCCAAGGCGTCGGCGTACGCGGGGGCGGTGTTCGGCGGGTTGTTCGCCGGGTTCGGGCTCTACACGGTGCAGATCCTGGACCGGGAGACGCCGCGGGCGGAGTTCTTCGTCGCGGCGGGGTCGTTCGTGGCCTGCGTGGCGCTGATCTGCGCCGCCCTCTACCTGGAGCACGCCTGCCGGATCCCCAAGGACCAGGACGAGCACAAACCGGACTAAGACGAGCGCCTGCCGAAAAGATAGATGACCGGGGCGGTGCAGATCAGCGGGCCGAGGATGGCGATCGGGCGCTCCAGCCACCATTTCAGGTCCGGCGGGATCTCGGTGCCCAGGCTGCCGAAGAGCCACCACGACAGGCCCAGCGCGATGGCCATCCCGGTCGTGTGGAAGAGGAAGAGCGGCAGCGAGTACCGGTTGATGAACTCGTTCACCCGGCGCCAGCCCGGACGCTCCAGCACCCGCTCCATCGACGGCCGCAGCACCTCCACCAGCCCGACCTGGAACAGCAGCAGGGCGACGATCACGAACGTGGGCGGCGCCATGTTCGACCACTTGTCGCCCGGCACGCCCACCATCGAGCCCGGGTAGATGCCCGAATAGACCAGGCCGAACAGGGCGAACAGCCCCGTCCAGAGCACCGCGACGTCATAGCGCCTGGGCAGGATGACGATCCGGTCGTAGAAGAACCCGGCCTGGTGGGCGAGCCCCCAGACGATGATCATGTTGAGCCAGCCGACCCAGTCGACCCCGTACCGGAAGCGCACCACGTCCACCACCAGCGACGCGCCGCCGAGCCAGATCAGCGCCAGCACGTCGTAGCGGCGGTGCAGCCAGAGCGCCACGGGCAGCAGCGCGATCAGGACGAGGTAGACGCCCAGGAACCACAGCGGGCTGAGCACCAGCAGCACCACCCGCCACATCCAGTCGACCTGGAACGTGTACGTCACGACCGCCCCGATGGCGATCCACACCCCGGACAGGAACAGGGCGGGTAAGGCCAGCGCGCGGATGCGCCGCCAGACGAACGAGCCGATGCCGACGCCGCGTTCCTTGGCCCGCTCCCAGGACAGCAGGTGCACGTGGCCGCCGACGTAGAAGAACAGCGGCAGCACCTGCAGCAGCCAGGTCAGGATCCACAGCCCCGAGGTGAAGCCCAGGGGGCTGGTGGGCTCGGGGCCGCTCGGCTTCCACTCCAGGATGGTGAACGCCCAGTGCCAGACCACCACGACGCAGAGGCTCAGGGCGCGGAGCCAGTCGACGTACTTGTCGCGCTCGACTTTCACTTGTCGATGTCACCCACGACGAAGAACATCGAGCCGAGGATGGCCACCATGTCGGCGACCAGGTGGCCGGGCAGCATCTCCCGCAGCACCTGGACGTTGCTGTACGAGGCCGAGCGCAGCTTGAGCCGCCACGGGGTCTTGTCTCCCTTGGAGACCAGGTAGTAGCCGTTGATGCCGAGAGGGTTCTCGGTCCACGCGTACGTGTGGCCCTCCGGCACCTTGAGCACCTTCGGCAGGCGCTGGTTGATCGGCCCGGGAGGCAGCGAGCGCAGCCGCGAGACGCAGGCTTCGGCCAGGTCGAGCGAGACCTTGAGCTGGTCGAACAGCACCTCGAACCGGGAGTGGCAGTCGCCGGCCTGCCGCGTGACGACCTTCACGGGCAACTCGGGGTAGGCGAGGTACGGGTCGTCGCGGCGCAGGTCGAAGTCCACGCCGGAGGCTCTGGCGATGGGGCCGCTGACGCCGTACTGCGTGATCTGCTCGCGGGAGAGCACGCCGACGCCACTGGTGCGGGCGATGAAGATCTCGTTGTGCAGGATGAGGTTCTCGATGTCGGGCACGCGGCGGCGGGTCTCCGCGACGGCCTCCGACACCCGGTCGAGCCAGCCGAGCGGCAGGTCCTCCTTGAGGCCCCCGACCCGGTTGAACATGTAGTGCATGCGGCCGCCGGAGATCTCCTCCATGACCGCCTGGATGCGCTCGCGCTCGTTGAACGAGTAGAACAGCGGCGTGATCGCGCCGAGCTCCAGCGGATAGGAGCCGAGGAACATCAGGTGGTTGAGCACCCGGTTGAGCTCGGCCAGCAGCGTGCGCGCCCACACGGCCCGGACCGGGGGCTCCATGCCGAGCAGGCGTTCGGCGGCCAGCACCACACCCAGCTCGTTCGCGAACCCCGACAGCCAGTCGTGCCTGTTGGCCAGCATGATGATCTGACGGTAGTCGCGGACCTCGAACAGCTTCTCCGCGCCCCGGTGCATGTAGCCGATGATCGGCTCGGCGGCGGTGATGCGTTCGCCGTCGAGCGTCAGCCTGAGCCGGAGCACCCCGTGGGTCGACGGGTGCTGCGGGCCGATGTTGAGGATCATGTCCTCGGTGGCCAGCTCTTTTGCACCCGCGCCGATCCCGACCACACGTTCCGTCATATGGCAATGCTGCCACCGCGCCGGTTGCTGGGCCAGGGCGGGGCCGGGTCAAGGAATGGTACGGAAACGCATCCCTAACTCGGACACGGGGAGGAATACAAGGAACCGGGGGGAGATAACACCATGAAGAGAGTTGTGTTTGATGTCGCGGCGTTGATCGCACGGGTGGTGACCGGCGTGATCTTCTTGGTCCACGGCGCGCAGAAGTGGGAGGGCGGCCTTGCGGCCACCGGGCAGGCGTTCAAGGGGATGGGGATCCCGATGCCGGAGCTCGCCGCCATGTTCGCGACCCTCATCGAGATGGCAGGCGGCATTTTCCTGATCCTGGGCCTGCTGGTGCGCCTGGTGGGGCTGCTGTTGCTGATCAACATGCTGGGCGCCATCACGTACGTGCACGCGGGGCACGGGGTGCTGTCCAGCGCCGGCGGCTGGGAGCTGCCCGGCGCGCTCGGGGCACTGGCCCTGTTGTTCCTGGCGCTGGGGGGCGGCCGGATCGGGATCGACGGGATCTTCGCCGCGATGTTCCGCCGGCGCTCGGAACGCCGGGCCGCCGAGGAGGAAAGCGCCGCGCGGCCACAGCGTCCGGAGCCGTCGAACGTCACGACCAGGCCCGCCGGCCTCACGACGCCCGCCGAGGCGCCTCGGGTGCCCAGGCAGCCGACCGAGCACCGGGCCGGCGGGGTCAACGACGACGACATGAGGGACATCGACGCCCTGGTCTCCGACGAGCCGCCGCCGCACCGCAAGCCGCCGAACCGCTCCGACGCCGTCTAACGGCACACCCAGCGGCTCACTCAGCGGCTCACCCAGCGGCCGACTCAGCGATTCACGAGGTCCCGCACGGCCTCGACCAGCCGGTCCACGTGCTCCTGCGTGGAGCCGATGCCGATGGAGGCCCGCACCGCGGAAGCGGTGCCGTCCTCACATCCGCCGTCGGCCTCACCCAACAGGTGCCGGACGAACGGGTGCGCGCAGAACTTGCCGTCGCGCACCCCGATGCCGTACTCGCCGGACAGCACCTCGGCCACCTCGCGGGCCGAGTAGCCGGCCACGGTGAACGACACGATGCCGACGCGCGGGTGGTCGTCCCCCCACAGCGACAGCTCCCGTACGCCCTCGATCGAGGCCAGCCCGGACCGCAGGCGCGCGATCAGCCGCTCCTCCTCCCGCACCAGCGCGGTCCAGCCGGTGGCCGTGAGCGCGTCGCAGGCGGCGGCCAGGGCGATGGCGCCCAGCACGTTCGGGGTGCCCGCCTCGTGGCGCGGCTCCGGGTCGTCGTGCCACTCGGTGTCGTCGCCCACGGAGCGCACCGCGCCGCCGCCCTTGAGGTACGGCTCGCCGTCCGCGAGCCAGTCCCGCCGCCCGACCAGCACCCCGGCGCCGAACGGCGCGTACAGCTTGTGCCCGGAGAAGGCCACGTAGTCCAGGTCGAGCGCGGTCAGGTTGAGCCGCCGGTGCGGTACGAGCTGGGCGGCGTCCACCAGGATGCGGGCGCCGTGCCGGTGCGCGACGTGGGCCAGGGCGGCGATGGGCCACAGCTCGCCGGTGACGTTGGAGGCGGCGGTGACCACGAGCAGCTTGGGGCCGTCGATGCCGGCCAGGGCCGCGTCGGCGGCGCGGACGGCCTCGCCGGGGAAGGCGGGCGGCGCCAGCCGTACGGACTTCTCCCAGGGGAGGAGAGAGGCGTGGTGCTCGGTGTCGAAGACCACGGTGGTGGTGCCGGCGGGCAGGCAGCGGGCCAGGAGGTTCGTGGCGTCGGTGGTGTTGCGGGTGAAGATCACGGCGTCGTCCGGGCGGGCCCCGACGAACGCCCGGACCGTGTGGCGGGCCTGCTCGTAGCGGGCGGTGGTGAGCTGCGAGGCGTAGCCCGCGCCCCGGTGGACGCTGGAGTAGGCCGGGAGCGCCGCGGTGACGGCGGCGCTGACCGGCTCGAGACAGGGGGCGCTGGCGGCGTAGTCGAGGTTGGCGTAGCCGACGAGCCGGCCGCCCTTGACCGGCACCTCGAGGTCGGCCCCGAGCACGGCGGGGATCGGCCTGCCCGTGGCGACCGGAACGGCCTCGGCCTCGGCGGCGCGAGCGGGGACGGAGCTGAAGATCGTCAACGTGGACACGGCACATCTCCCTCAGGGTCATCGGACCCCTGGAAGCAGCCACGGAGCCCGCGCTTGCCCGCCACACTTCGTGACGGACCAGGTCTTCACCCGGGGCACCCCGCCGCGGACGCGAGGGTTGCCGGCCAGCTAGCCGGGGCTTGTCGCTGGCACTCATGACCTACGGCGGAGACTATAACCCAATCCCCTCCATCGATCGCAAGTCGGTGAACTTATCCGGCGGCTGACTCGTTGCTACCGGAAATCCCGCTCATGTGTCATGGAGGTGCGTAAATGTTGGACTGGGTAACCGACCCGCAGATCTGGATCGGTTTCTTCACCCTGGTCGCCCTGGAGATCGTGCTGGGGATCGACAACATCATCTTCATCTCCATCCTGGCCGGGAAACTACCTCCCGAACAACGGGACAGAGCCCGGGTGCTGGGTCTGGGCGCGGCGCTGATCACCCGGTTGCTCCTGCTGCTCGCCCTGTCGTGGGTGGTGCAGCTCACCGAGCCGCTGTTCGCCGTCTTCGGTCACGAAATATCGGGACGCGACCTGATCCTGCTGCTCGGCGGACTGTTCCTGCTGGGCAAGAGCGTCACCGAGATCGGCCACAGCATGGACGGCCCCGTGGGCAAGGACGGCAAGAAGGCCGCGGCCGCCTCCTTCGCCTCGGTGATCATCCAGATCATGGTGCTGGACATCGTGTTCTCGCTCGACTCCGTCATCACCGCCGTCGGCATGGTCGACACGCTCGGCGTGATGATCGCGGCGGTCGTGGTGGCGGTGCTGGTGATGCTGTTCGCGTCGGGGCCGATCAGCAGGTTCGTGGACCGGCACCCGAGCATCAAGATGCTGGCGCTGTCGTTCCTCGTGCTGATCGGCGTGGTGCTCATCGCCGAGGGCTTCGGCCAGCACATCCCCAAGGGCTACATCTACTTCGCGATGGCGTTCTCGCTCGTCGTCGAGCTGCTGAACATCCGGATGCGGAGCAAGCGGACGGCGCCACAGGAGGACCTCACTCCTTAAGATGAAATAGTGCGATTTGACCCTTGGGATCCGGATTTCGTGGCGCACCCGTACCGGGTGTACGACGAGCTGAGGCGCGAGGCGCCGGTCAGCTACTTCGAGCCGACGAACCAGTGGCTGATCTCACGTCATGCCGACGTGAACGCCCTGCTCAGGGACCGCCGCCTGGGGCGGTCCCACCTCCACGTGGCCACCAACGAGGAGTTCGGGAGGCCGGCGGAGCCGGAGTTCCAGGAGCCGTTCTGGCGGGTGATCAGGGCGGGCATGCTCGACGTGGAGCCGCCGGTGCACACCAGGCTGCGCCGGCTGGTCTCCAAGGCGTTCACTCCGCGCATGGTCGAGTCGCTGCGTCCCCGGGTGCGCGCCATCGCCGCGGGCCTGGTGGACGCGTTCGTGGAGAAGGGCGGCGGCGACCTGCTCGCCGAGGTAGCCGAGCCGCTCCCGGTGACGGTGATCGCGGAGATGCTCGGCATCCCCCACGCCGACCGCCACCTGCTGCGCCCCTGGTCGGCGGAGATCTGCGGCATGTACGAGCTCAACCCGAGCCTTGAGGCCCAGCACACGGCGGTACGGGCGGCGTCGGAGTTCGCCGACTACCTCAAGACCCTGGCCGCGGAGCGCCGCCGGGCTCCCGGCGACGACCTGATCAGCGCCCTGGCGCAGATCGACGAGCTGACCGAGGACGAGCTGGTCGGCACGTGCGTGCTGCTGCTCAACGCCGGACACGAGGCCACCGTGAACGTGACGGGCAACGGCTGGTGGTCCCTGTTCCGCAACCCCTCCGAACTGGCCCGGCTGCGCGAGGACCGCTCGCTGCTGCCCACGGCCGTCGAGGAGGTGATGCGCTGGGACACGCCGCTGCAGATGTTCGAACGCTGGGTGCTGGAGGACATCGAGGTGCACGGGGTGGAGATCCCGCGCGGGTCGGAGGTGGCGCTGCTGTTCGGCTCCGCCAACCGCGACCCGGCGGTCTTCGAGGACCCGGACCGGCTCGACGTGGGGCGGGCCGACAATCCGCACATCTCGTTCGGGGCCGGGATCCACTTCTGCCTGGGCGCGCCGCTGGCCCGCATCGAGCTCATCGAGTCGTACGGCGCTCTCCTGGACCGGGCGGCCAAGCTCGAACTGCGGGAGGAGCCGAGCTGGAAGCCCGGCTACATCATCAGGGGGCTGCGGTCGCTGGAGGTCACCGCCGCTGGCTGAGCCAGCCGAACCCGCCGAGCCCCGCCGGGTCGATCAGCTCACCCTCCTCCGACGCTCTGGCCAGCGCCCGGATGTAGGTGCGCGGCTCGGTGCGGGCCAGGTCGATCGGGGGCCTGGTGCCGGTGATCCCCAAAGCCCTCAGCGCGTCGCGCTGTGTGGACAAGGCTGTGGATATCGCGCCGGCCTGGCGCCCGGCCTCGGCGCACGCGTCAAGCGCGACATGAGCCGTGATATCGCAGGTCCCATCGGGGATCGGGGCAACGACCGCGCCGTCGCGGTAACCGGTCAACGTGCCACAGAGCGGCCGGTTATCCACAGGGTGTGCATAATCCACGGCAATCGCTCGGCCCCTTGTGAGGCGTCCCAGGACGGAGGCCCACGCCTCGTCGCGGGGGCGGCCGATCTCCGCGCGCGAGCCCACCCGGGTCAGCGGCCACCACCGGTCGAGCCAGGCGCAGTCGTCCGGTCGCGGCGGCCCGCCGAGGCGCTCCTCGCCGGTGCGGACGTTCACCATGATGAGGCGTGGCCCGGCGGAGGTCTGCTCCACCACGTCGAGCGGCACGTTGTCGAGCCACTCGTTGGCGATGGCCAGGCCCGTGATGCCGGTGGGCACGCTCCGCCGCCAGGCGATCCGCTCGGGCAGGCCGTCCGGCCTGGGGGAGAGGTCGACGGCGGTGACGCGGAGCCGGTCGCGCAGCGCGGGCTCGGCGGCCTCCAGCACCTGGGCGACCAGCGTGCCCTCGCCCGCGCCGATGTCGACCAGGTCGAGCACGTCGGGACCGCCGAGCTCGGCGTCCACCTCCGACAGCAATGCCAGCACCGCGTCGGCGAACGCCGGGGAGGCGCTGACCGAGGTCCGGAAGTGGCCCGAAGGGCGTTCGCGAAGGTAGAAGCCCTCCTCGCCGTACAGCGCGCGCTCCATTGCGGCGCGCCAGGTGAGCCACATGTCAGGACTATCTCATGACTTTCGGGTGACACGCATCGTCATCGTTTGGCTACTCATTGTCGCCGACTTGCGGTACGTTTACCTAATGTCATCGAGCGTGCGCGTTGCGTCACCCCCATTTGGCGCGACCGACCGCTCCCGAGCAAGCACCAGCGGCCCCAGGCCGCGAAACCGAGAGGAGCCCTCGTGCTGAAGAAGGTCATGGTCGTCACAGGAGCCGTCGCCATGCTGTCGCTCGCGGCCCCGGCGCACGCCGACACGACCAGCGGCAACGGCAGTGTGCTCGGCGGCAACCAGCTGCACCTTCCGATCGCGATCCCGATCAACATCTGTGGCAACGCCGTGGCCGTCATCGGCGCCGCGTTCGCCGGCTGCCAGGGCGGCGCCACCGCCTACGTGCCGAGCCACCACTGAAAGAAGAGAGCCCGGGCCGGCACTCGTCCGGCCCGGGCTCCGACTCCGGCTGGTCGGTCGGCGAGCGGCCGGCCGGTCGCACCTCCAAGAGGTCACATCCTGCGGGCGTCGGGTCCTGGATGAGGGGACTCGGCGCCCGCTGCCATGCGATGAAACCCCTCTCCTCATCTCTTCCGACAGGGGGTGCACGTTTTGTATGCCCTTGTCGCTTTTGTCGTTAACTCAACGGGCGGCAAAACCGCGGTCACGTAGGAGCCCTCGGGCGAGTCGCGAGACGCGCCCGACAGTCCGCAGCCCTTGGGAGGCCGTTACGCTGGTCGGCAGTGCCACAACAGAAGCCTGCTCGTCGGACCGGAGTCCAGCTCGTCGTGCCTGGTTGAGGCCAGGGCGGCAGTCCGCCCGGCAGGCTTCTCATCAGCAGGTCGACAGGGGTGTGACGTCATGGACGCAGGGGATCGCCCGGCACGGCTGACTGTCGGCGTACTCGGGGCGGGCAAGGTCGGCTCGGCCCTCGGTGCCGCACTGGCTCAGGCGGGCCACCGGATCGCGGCCGCGAGCGGCGTTTCGGACAATTCACAGCGATGGGCGGCCGACCGGCTCGGCGTCAAGCCGTCCAGGCCCGACGAGGTGGTCGCGCAGGCCCAGCTCATCCTGCTCACCGTGCCCGACGACACGCTGCCCGACCTCGTCAACGGGCTGGCCACGACGGGTGCCGACCTCCACGGCAAGCTGCTGGTGCACACCAGCGGGGCGTACGGGCTGTCCGTGCTGGAGCCGGCGGCCAAGGCCGGCGCGCTGCCGCTCGCGCTGCACCCGGTGATGACCTTCACGGGCAGGGACGACGACCTCAACAAGCTCACCGGCATCTCGTACGGCGTGACCGCCCCCGACGTGCTGCGGCCCATCGCCGAGGCCCTGGTGATCGAGATGGGCGGCGAGCCGGTCTGGATCGCCGACGCCGACCGCGCGCTCTACCACGCGGCGCTGGCCGGGGCCGCCAACCACATGGTCACCCTCATCGCCGAGTCGCAGGAGCTGCTGGGGCGCATCGGCGTCGAGCACCCGGGGCGGATGCTGGGCCCGCTGCTCGGGGCCGCGCTCGACAACGTGCTGCGGCTGGGCATCACGGGGCTGACCGGCCCGGTCGTCCGCGGCGACGCCGGCACCGTGCGCAGGCACGTGGACGCGCTGATCCTGGCGGCGCCCGAGGCGGCGGACGCCTACATCGCGCTGGCCCGCCTCACGGCCGACCGCGCGCTGGCCGCGGGGCTGCTCAAACCGGAGGAGGCGGAGCGGCTCCTCGACGCGCTGGGGGGCAATATATGGACCTGACGGTAAGGGGCATCTTATGGAGTTGATCGTCGCCAAGGGCCGGGAAGACCTGGTCAAGGCGCGTCGGGGTGGTGCAGTGGCTCTGGTGCCCACCATGGGTGCGCTGCACGAGGGGCACAGGTCGCTGATCAGGCAGGCCCGCGTCCGCGCCGATCAGGTCGTGGTCAGCATCTTCGTCAACCCCCTGCAATTCGGCCCAAGCGAGGATTTTTCACGCTATCCCCGTACATTCGACGCCGACCTGGACGTGTGCCGGGCCGAGGGCGTGGACGTCGTCTTCCATCCGGACGCCGCGGAGATGTACGCGTCCGACCGCCAGGTGAGCGTCTCGGCGGGCCATATGGGCTCGATCGTCGAGGGCGCCTTCCGGCCCGGCCACTTCGACGGCGTGCTGACGGTCGTGCTCAAGCTGTTCAACCTGGTCCAGCCCGACCTGGCGGTCTTCGGGCAGAAGGACGCCCAGCAGCTCGCCCTCATCCGCCGCATGGTCGCCGACCTCGACCTGCCCATCGAGATCCTGGGGGCGCCGACCGTACGCGAGCCCGACGGCCTGGCCCTGTCGAGCCGCAACCGCTACCTGTCCGACGACGACCGCCAGGTGGCGCTGGCGCTCTCCCGCGCGCTGCGGGCGGGCGCGGCCGAGCTCACCCCGGCCCGGGTCCGTACGGTGGCCCAGGAGGTGCTCGACGCGGCCGGGCCCCGGCTGACGACCGACTATCTGGCGCTGGTCGATCCGGCGACGTTCGCCGAGGTCGACGAGTCGTACGCGGGGATGGCCGTGCTCGCGGTCGCCGCCACGGTGGGCACCACCCGGTTGATCGACAACGTCACCCTCACCTTGAATCCCGCCTGAGGCGGTTTACCGTCGGGTCATGACCGACGAGGAGCTGCGGGACGAGTTGCTCCGGCGCATGGAGATGGACCAGGCGATGCGCGACCCGGCCAAGGGTTTTCCCGACGACCGGCAGCTGGCGCGGCTGCAGAAGCTCGACGAGGGAAACACCGCCTGGCTCCACTCCGTGGTCGCCACCCGCGGCTGGCCGCTGGTCTCGCAGGTCGGGCACCGGGCCGCGCGGGCGGCCTGGCTGCTGGCCCAGCACGCCACCTCCCGCCGGGCCCAGCGGGTCTTCCACGAGGCGATGGCCGACGCGGTCGAGCGCGAGGAGGCCTCGCCGCGCGACTTCGCGTACCTGGAGGACCGGGTACGCGTCCGCTCGGGCCGTCCCCAGCTCTACGGGACGCAGTTCCACGACGGCGTAGGCGGCCTGGAGCCCATGCCGATCGAGGACCCCGGCCTGCTCGACGAGCGTCGCGCGGCCGTGGGGCTGGAGCCGTTCGCCGAGTACGAGGCGTTCATCCGGAAAACAGAGGGCCGCTGACATCTCACTCCGCACGAGGCGTTATCGTCATATTGACGAAATCCCTCAGTGAGGAGATCCCTGATGAGTGCACCGGCGATTCCCCTGCGGCTGACCGCGCCCGCGGCCGGCTGGACCGTCGAGGCGGACGTGGTCGTCATCGGCTCCGGCGTCGCGGGCCTGACCGTGGCCCTGCGCCACGCGGAGCTGGAACCGTCCGCCAAGGTGCTGGTCGTCACCAAGGACGTGCTGTCGGCGGGCTCCACCCGGTGGGCCCAGGGCGGCATCGCGGCCGTGCTCGACCCCCGCGACACCCCTGACGAGCACCTGAACGACACGTTGATCGCCGGCGTCGGGCTGTGCGACGTGCGGGCGGTGCGCACGCTCGTCACGGAGGGGCCCGGCGCGCTGCGGCGGCTCATCGGCCGCGGCGCCCGTTTCGACCGCACCCCCGACGGGGAGCTCCAGCTCACCAGGGAAGGCGGGCACCGGCGCGACCGGATCGTGCACGCGGGCGGCGACGCCACGGGCGCCGAGGTGCAGCGGGCGCTCGTCGAGGCCGTACGGGCCGCGGAGATCGAGGTGATCGAGCACGCGCTGGTGCTCGACCTGCTCAAGGACGCGCGGGGCCGGGCCAGGGGAGTGACGCTGCACGTCATGGGCGAAGGCGCCCGCGACGGGGTGGGCGCGGTGCGTGCCAGGGCGGTGGTGCTGGCCACCGGCGGCATGGGCCAGGTCTACTCGGCCACCACCAACCCCGCCGTCTCCACCGGCGACGGGGTCGCGCTCGCGCTGCGGGCCGGGGCCGTGGTGCGCGACATCGAGTTCGTCCAGTTCCACCCGACCGTGCTGTGGCTCGGCGAGGGCTCGACGGGCCAGCAGCCGCTGATCTCGGAGGCGGTCAGGGGCGAGGGCGCGTACCTGGTCGACCACGAGGGTGTCAGGTTCATGCAGGGCGCGCACGAGCTGGCCGACCTGGCGCCGCGCGACATCGTGGCCAAGGCGATCATGCGCAGGATACGCGAGACGGGCCGCGACCACATGTACCTCGACGGCCGCCACTTCGGCCGCGAGAAGTGGGAGACCCGCTTCCCCACGATCTACGCCGTCTGCCGCGAGCACGGCATCGACCCGGCCACCGAGCCGATCCCCGTGGCCCCGGCCGCCCATTATGCGAGCGGCGGCGTCATGACGGACCTGCGCGGCCGTACCTCGATCGAGGGCCTGTACGCGTGCGGCGAGGTGGCCTGCACCGGCGTGCACGGCGCCAACCGGCTGGCCTCCAACTCCCTGCTCGAAGGGCTCGTCTTCGCCGAGCGCATCGCCGAGGACATCCAGGCGGTACGCCCCGCGCCGGGCGAGCCGATCGAGAGCGGCGCCGCCTCCGGCCTGGTGGACCCGAGGGTCAGGCCCAGGATCCAGGGCCACATGAGCACCGGGGCGAGCGTGCTGCGCAGCCGCGAGTCGCTGCTGGCCACGGCCAGGGCGCTGCGCGACGCCCGCTGGACGCCGGTCGAGGTGCCCGCCTGCACCGAGTCCTGGGAGGCCACCAACCTGCTCACCGTCGCCACCGTGCTCACCGGCGCGGCGGCGGCCAGGCTCGAGACCCGCGGCTCGCACTGGCGCGAGGACTACGGCACCCGTGACGACAACGAATGGCTGGGCCACCTGGACGTGACCCTGACCGAGGAGGGCCCCCGCATGACGTACACGCCCCACGGCGACGCGACTCCGCCGCGCCTGGCGCAGGAGCTGACCGCCGCCGGGCTGGACCCGGCCGAGGTGGACGCGCTGATCGACCGGGCGCTGGCCGAGGACCTGCAGGAGGCCGGCGACGTGACGAGCCTGGCCACGATCCCGGCCGAGCAGCGCTCGGTGGCCGACGTGGTGGCCCGCAAGGACGGCGTCGTGGCCGGGCTGGCGGTCGCGGAGGCGGTGTTCGTCCGGCTGGGCGCCGCCCGTACCGAGAGGAGGGCCAAGGACGGCGAGCGGGTGCGGGCCGGAGACGTGCTGATGACGGTCGAGGGGCCGGTACGGGCCCTGCTGACGGCCGAACGCACCGCGCTCAACCTGCTCACGCACCTGTCCGGCGTGGCCACGCTGACCGGCAGGTGGGTGGAGGCGATCAGCGGCACGGCGGCGCGCGTGCGGGACAGCCGCAAGACGCTGCCGGGGCTGCGGGCGCTGGAGAAGTACGCGGTGCGCTGCGGCGGCGGCGTGAACCACCGGATGTCGCTGTCGGACGCCGCGCTGATCAAGGACAACCACGTCGTGGCGGCCGGTGGGGTGGCCGAGGCGTTCAGGGCGGTCAGGGAGCGCTACCCCGACCTGCCGATCGAGGTGGAGATCGACCGGCTCGATCAACTGGAGGCCGTATTGGACGAGGGGGCCGAGGAGATCCTGCTGGACAACTTCACGATCGAGGACACGGACCGCGCCGTACATGTCGTGAAAAATCGGGCAGGGAACAGGGTTGCGCTCGAAGCCAGCGGGGGATTGACCTTGGAATCGGCTCGTCGCGTGGCCGAAACTGGCGTTGACTATCTGGCGGTGGGAGCGCTGACGCACTCTGCGCCGGCTCTGGACATCGCATTGGATCTGCGGGGGTAATTGATGCTGCTCACGATCGACGTCGGCAACACGCACACCGTGCTCGGGCTGTTCGAGGGCGAGGACGTCATCGAGCATTGGCGGCTGGCCACCGACGCCCGCCGCACCGCCGACGAGATCGCCGTCGTCCTCCAGGGGCTGCTGGCGCAGTCACCGCTGCTCAAGGGGGCCGACATTGACGGCATCGCCATCTGTTCGACCGTTCCGAGCGTGCTCAACGAGATGCGTGAGATGTGCCGCCGCTACTACGGCGACGTGACGGCGGTGATCGTGGAGCCGGGCATCCGCACCGGGGTGCCCGTACGCATGGACAACCCCAAAGAGGTCGGCAGCGACCGCATCGTGAACGCGCTGGCGGCCATCGAGCAGTACGGCGGCCCCTGCGTCATCGTCGACTTCGGCACCGCGACCTCGTTCGACGCGGTGTCGGCCAAGGGCGAGTACGTCGGCGCGGTGACCGCGCCCGGCATCGAGATCTCGGTCGACGCGCTGGCCGCCGCCGGGGCCCAACTGCACAAGGTGGAGCTGGTCAGGCCGCGCTCGGTGATCGCCAAGAACACCGTGGAGGCCCTGCAGGCCGGCATCATCTACGGCTTCGCGGGCCAGGTGGACGGGATCGTGGAGCGGATGGCGGCCGAGCTGGCCGACGACCCCGACGAGGTGACGGTGGTGGCCACGGGCGGGCACGCGGCGCTGGTGGTGGGCGAGTCGCGCTCCATCGACGTGCACGAGCCGTGGCTGACGCTCATCGGCCTGCGCCTGATCTACAAGCGGAACACGGCCTGAGCCCCGACAGGAAAAAGCGGCCTCCCGCTCGGGTGGGAGGCCGCTCGCACGTCCGGGGACGACTCGTCACTCGCTCTCGGCGGTGTAGATGTAGTCCCAGGGGCTGCACTTCGTGGGGTAGTTGCTGTACTGGCCGATCTGGCAGACCTTCACCCGCACGCTGAAGACGTCGTTCTCCGAGAAGGTGAACTTCTTGTAGCCGGGGAAGCCGCAGTACTTCTTGGAGAAGACCGGCGACCAGTCGTGGTCGAAGTCGCTGGCCTCGAACTTCACGAATGCGCACTTGCCGCCCTCGTCCTCGTCGCGGTTGTCCAGGTCGTAGAGCCGGCCCTTGACGGTGACCTCGTTCGACTCGCCGTCCTCGTCCCAGCTGACGCCGATCCAGCCCTGCGACTTCGCCAGGCCGTTCTTGGAGTAGACGGGGCTCCAGTAGTCGGAGTAGTCGTCGTCGTGGTTCGCGGCGCCGGCCGTGGCGGCGTTGGCGGCGGAAGGCAGCGACAGGGCCAGAGCGCTGGTGGCGGCGACGGCGAGGAAGCCTGTCGCGATCTTCTTCAACATCTTCTCTCCTTGAGCTCCCCTTGGACCGGCTCCCTACCGGTTCCCCCCTGAGCTCGTGAGACATTGATAGAAGAGGGCTCTTGCAGCGGTCCTGCAGCGTGCCGACGAACCCTTGCAGGTCGCCATATCCCCTACCCTTTGTTCTTGTGAGCGACGAACTTCCCGAGCAGATGCGCATCCGGAGGGAGAAGCTCGACCGCCTTCGCAGCGAAGGCGTCGACCCTTACCCGGTGAATTTCCCCCGTACGGCCACCAACGCCGAGGTCCGGGAGAAATACCAGGGCCTGGAGCCCGACACCGCCACCGGCGACACGGTCGCGGTCGCGGGGCGCGTCATGCTCAACCGCGTGGGTGGCAAGCTCTGCTTCGCCACGCTCCGCGACGGCGGCGCCGATCTGCAGGTCATGATCTCGCTCGACAAGGTGGGCGAGGACTCGCTGGCCGCGTGGAAGCGCGACGTCGACCTGGGCGACCACGTGGGCGTGACCGGCGAGGTCATCACCTCGCGGCGCGGCGAGCTGTCCATCCTCGCCGACAGCTGGCAGATCACCGCCAAGTGCCTGCGTCCGCTGCCGGAGAAGCACGTCGGGCTCACCGACCCGGAGGCGCGCGTCCGCCAGCGCTACGTCGACCTCATCGTCAACGACGAGTCGCGGAAGATGGCCCGCCTGCGCAGCGCCACGGTGCGCGCCGTGCGCGACTTCTGGCACGAGGAGGGCTACCTCGAGGTCGAGACGCCCATGCTGCAGCCCATCCACGGCGGCGCGGCGGCCCGGCCCTTCAAGACCCACATCAACGCCTACGACATGGAGCTCTACCTTCGCATCGCGATCGAGCTCTACCTCAAGCGGCTCGTGGTCGGGGGCATCGAGAAGGTCTTCGAGATCAACCGCAACTTCCGCAACGAAGGCGCCGACTCCACGCACAACCCCGAGTTCACGATGCTCGAGGCCTACGGCACCTACCTCGACTACAACGACATGGCCGACCTGACCCAGCGGATGTACCAGAAGGCCGTGGTGGCCGCCCTGGACACCACGGTGGTCGTCCATGACGGGGTGGAGGTCGACCTCGGGATCGCCCGGTGGCCGCGCATCACCCTGTACGGCGCGGTGTCGGAGGCCGTGGGCGAGGAGATCACCACCGCGACCGGCCTGGAGGAGCTCCGCAAGATCGCCGATCGGCGCGAGATCCACTGGGACCCGAAGTGGGGCCAGGGCAAGCTGGTGCAGGAGCTCTTCGAGGCGCTGGTGGAGCACACGCTCGTCCAGCCCACGTTCGTGATGGACTACCCGCTGGAGACCTCGCCCCTGACCCGCCAGCACCGGGACAACCCGCTGCTGACCGAGAAGTGGGACCTGATCGGCTTCGGCACGGAGCTGGGCACGGCCTACTCCGAGCTGATCGACCCGATCGAGCAGCGCCGCCGCCTGGTGGAGCAGTCCCTCCTGGCCGCCGGGGGCGACCTCGAGGCGATGCAACTGGACGAGGACTTCCTGCAAGCCCTCGAGTACGCGATGCCGCCCACGGGGGGCATGGGCGCGGGGATCGACCGGATGATCATGGCCTTCACCGGCAAGAACATCCGCGAGACCATCCTGTTCCCGCTGGTCAAGCCCACCCACTGACCCGCGTCCTGCCGCCGTCGTAGAGCGCCCGCCCCGGGCGCTCTACTCTCTCCTGGTAAGCAGGGATCGGGAAGGGGCGAGCGGATGGCCACGAAGACGGCGGCGGAGCAGCGGGACGAGGCCAGGCAGGTCTTCGACGCGTACTTCGCCGAATGCCCCTCCAGGAAGCTGCTCGACACTCTCAGCGACAAATGGGTCACCCTCCTGCTGACCGCGCTGGCGCAGGGCCCGCGCCGCTACAGCGACCTGTCCAGGCGCATCGCGGGCGTCAGCCAGAAGATGCTCACGCAGACCCTGCGCGGCCTGGAGCGTGACGGCCTGGTCTCGCGCACGCTCACCCCTTCTGTGCCGGTACGGGTGGACTACGCGCTCACCCCGCTGGGCGAGAGCCTGATGCCGTTGGTGGCCGCGATCAAGAGCTGGGCCGAGGCGCACATGGAGGACGTCGAGGCCGCCAGGGACCGCTACGACGCCGCCGGCGCCTGAGCGATCATCGCCGTCGCGAATCCGGCTTCCGGGCCGCCCGGTTTCCGATCCGAAGCCGCTTGTAAGCATCGCGTCAAGGCCGCGGAGGCGCGGGTCAGGGAGCGTCCGTGGTGCCCCAGCCACCCCTGTGATCCCGCCGGGCACGCGCACCCGGAAACGAGGCCGCCCGGCCCGGCGGTCAGAGCAGGACGCCCGCCACCCGGCGGGCCGCCGACCTGAACCCCCGGCGGCAATTGCCATGGCGGATTGATCCAATTGCCTTAATCAACTGCCTGACCTGGGTTGTCGGATCATGTGGGAGCGCTGCACAAAGCGAGCGATTGGTGGCTTCCCGTGCGCCGGAAAGATCGCGTCACGGACGCGTGTCCCGCGATAACGCGGGTATCGATCATGCGGAATATCCATGGCGAACTGATCGAAAACCGGAACGCTGGTCAGGGCCATTCCGGAAGCCCCAATGTGATCACTCTACGTTCTGACATATCGCGAGTGCGTCATATATAGCGGATCATGTCAATAGCGCTCGTCAAGTGCGGCGATTGTCATGCTTGACGACCTTTCCACGATGCGTTTACCGTCTGCGAGGAGCGGCTTTGGCCCGTCTGTGAGGTCCAAGTTCTGCTGTTGGGGGGAGGGCTCCCGATGGATGTGCTCACTGAAGGCGTTGAGCTCAGCCATGCTGATTTGGCGCTGCTGGCGGAGTTGGCCAAGGGAGTCACGGTCGATCGGGTTGGGCGGCGGCTGGATATCAGCGGGCGCACGGTACGACGAAGATTGCGCGGCATCTGCGACCGCATAGGCGTGGCCACGGCGATCGAGGCCGTGGCCTGGGCAGCCCGCCGCCAGCTGATCTAGCCGCGGCGGACCGCCGGGGTGCGGGCTCAGTCGGCGATGCGCACCGCGCCGGCGAACGGCCGCCTCGCGATCGACGCGATCCGTACGACGTCACCCGTCTGCGGGGCGTGCACCATCATGCCGCCGCCGATGTAGATGCCCACGTGGTGCAGGTCGCTGTAGAAGAACACCAGGTCGCCCGGCCGGAGTTCCTCGCGCGAGACGTGCCGGCCGGCCGTCCACTGGTCGCCGGTGTAGTGCGGCAGCGAGATGCCCACCCGCTGGAACGCCGCCATGACGAGCCCGGAGCAGTCGTACGAGCCGGGGCCCTCGGCGCCCCAGACGTACGGCTTGAGCTGCTGCGTGAGCGCCCACCGCGCGGCCTCAGCGGCCTTCCCCGAGCCCGGGATCGGCAGGTTGACGCGCACGGCCCGCGTGCCGGGGCGCCCGGCCTCGCCCAGGGCCCGCCTGAACAGGCTGCTCTCGACCTTCGTCACCAGCTTGGTGATCTTGCTGCGCTTGGCCTCGAGGTCCGTGACGAGCTTCTGGACCTCGTCGATGCGGGCCGTGGCGCTCTCCTTGGCGCGGGTGGCCGTGTCCATCGCCTTGGTGAGCTGGTTGATCTCCTCGCCCTGCTCGGTCTGCAGCGCGTACGAGGTCGCGGCGCGGTTGAGGAAGCCCTCGGGGTCGTCGGAGGTGGCGAAGGCGAGGGTCTTCAGACCGCCGGTGATGTAGGCGTTCTGGGCCAGCGCGACGGCTTTCGAGCGCTTGGCGGCGAGATCCGTCTCGCTGCTCGTCAGCGTCTTCTCCGCGGCCTCGGCGGCCTTCTTGGCGGTCTTGAGCTTCTCCCGCTGGCCGTTGTACTGCTCGCTCAGCGTCTCGATGTCGGTGTGCAACTTCGTGGCCTGGTCGGCGAGCTCTTTCAGCGAGGGCTCGGGATCCGCGGACGCCGAACCGACGGGGATGGCGAACAGCAGCGCGGCGACTGTGAGACTCACCACACCTACGCGGCGTGGCCGCCGGGCCCGTTCCGGAGGGCGGGCGTGCTTGCCCGCCGACTTCCCCCCACCGCTGAGCGTGGGCTTCACCAACCAGCTCCTCTCGTCGACGCCTACCGGGTTAGCTGACGGGTTCGGGCCGGAGCAGCCCTACCGAAAGACTCGGATTCACCCCGTGGTGGCGTCGGAGGTCGCCACCGGCGGTTCCCCGGCTTCTCTTGCGAGAATTGGGCGTGCCTCCCGCGCGACACGCGGGAAACATTGTCGCTGGACACTAATGCACTCCGGGTTCGTGCTCAACCAGAACTGCCAAGTCTGTAGAGGTTTCACAACCGAAGGGTCACAAGGTGATCTCGTGGGCACCCGTGCAGAAGAGGCCCTACGCCCTATTTGTCCGCGCCTTCGGCGGGTGCGAGCTGGCCGCGCGGTCCCGTGCCGATCTGACCACAAGATGTAACAAGATGGGCCGAGACATGGGAGTTAGGGCTGAGCCGTAATGAGATCTGTACCCTGGAGAACCATGGAGCAGGTGGCCGAGCTGACAGTGCCCGAGACCGCGGTGGTGGTCCGGCGTGCCCGCACGCCCGACGTGCGCATGGTCAGACGCCTGGTGGACACCTACGCGGGGGCGGGGCCGCGGCTCCTGGAGAAGGCCACGGTGACGCTGTACGAGGACGTACAGGAGTTCTGGGTGGCCGAGCGAGGCGGGCAGGTCGTCGGCTGCGGCGCGCTCCACGTGCTCTGGGAGGACCTCGCCGAGGTCCGCACGGTGGCGGTGGATCCCGAGTGCCGGGGGATGGGCGTCGGCCACCGGATCGTCTCCGCGCTGATCCAGCAGGCTAAGGATTTGGGTCTGCGACGTGTATTCTGTCTTACTTTTGAGGTCGACTTCTTCGCGCGACTCGGGTTCCGCCCGATTCAGGGCACACCGGTCTCACCTGAGGTCTACGCCGAACTGCTGGCCTCGTACGACGAGGGTGTTGCCGAGTTTTTGGATCTTGAACACGTCAAGCCGAACACGCTGGGAAACACCCGCATGCTGCTCCACCTGACATCGGGTGACGTGGACCTTGACCAGATGGAAAGGTGATTGTTGATACCTATGTCGATACGTTGGGCAGCACAGGCATGTGTCCTGACACGTGCCACATGCGCACTCGAAGCGAGGTGACACGGTGAGCACCGGACAGCCGCCGTATCCACAGGACGAATCCGGAGACAACTCTGCGCCTCCCTATTACGGGCAGCAGAACCAGGGCCGCCACCCCGGCGAGCCCGACCCGGACGCGACTGTGATCGGCTACCGGGCGGACGACGCCTATGGGCAGCAGCCCCCGTACGGTCAGCAGGGCTATGGCCAGCAACAGCAGTACGGACAGCAACAGCAGTACGGTCAGCAACCCCAGTACGGACAGCAGCAGTACGGCCAGCAACCCCAGTACGGCCAGCAGCAGCAGTCCCAGCCTGACTACGGCCAGCAGGCCCAGTCCCAGCAGGGCTACGGGCAGCAGCAGCAGTCCCAGGCGGACTACGGCCAGCAGCAGTACGGCCAGCAGGGCTACGGTCAGCAGCCGCAGTCGGGTCAGCAGGGCTACGGCCAGCAGTACGGCCAGCAGCAGCAGTCCCAGCCCGGCTACGGCCAGCAGGCCCAGTCCCAGCCGGGTTACGGGCAGCAGCCGCAGTCGGGCCAGCAGGGCTACGGCCAGCAGTACGGCCAGCAACCCCAGTCGCAGCCGGACTACGGCCAGCAGCAGTACGGCCAGCAGCCGCAGTCCCAGCCGGACTACGGTCAGCAGCAGTACGGGCAGCAGCCCCAGTCGCAGCCCGATTACGGCCAGCAGCAGTACGGCCAGCAGGGCTACGGCCAGCAGCAGCAGTCCCAGCCCGGCTACGCACAGCAGGGCTACGGCGACCAGCAGTACGGCCAGCAGCAGTACGGGCAGCAGGGTTACGGGCAGGCGCAGCAGTACGGCCAGCCCGGCTACGGCCAGGCCTACGGCCAGCCCGGGCCCGTGGGCGTGCAGCCGCCCGGCGCGCCGGCACCGCTGGCGGAGTGGTGGCAGCGCCTGGTGGCGAGGCTCATCGACGGAGTCATCCTCTTCATCGTGAACCTCGTCATCAGCGCCATCCTGACGGCGATCCTCGTGGCCAGCTACGTCTCGAGCAGCGGCAGCAGCAGCGGCTTCTTCTCGAGCTTGGTCGTGGGCATCCTGATAACGATCATCGTGACCGTCATATGGGTCCTCTACGACTTCTTCCTGCTGAAGGCGAAGGGGCAGACTGTCGGCAAGATGGTCATGGGCATCAAGGTCGTCCCCGTGGGCCAGGGCATACCGCCTGGCGGCCTGCCGACCGACGTGGCGCTCAAGCGCGCCGGCGTCACCTGGGGCGGCTATGTGCTCGGCGCCCTCCCGCTGAGCTTCATCGGCACGCTGCTCGCCTACGCGGCCGTGGGCGTCAACGGCGCCTCCCAGCTCTGGGACAAGCCGCTGCAGCAGACGTTCGCGGACAAGTTCGCGAACACCGTGGTGGTGAAGATCAAGTAGTCCAAGCGTCAGGTAAAAGCAGGGGCCGGCTTCGCGTCGGCCCCTGTTTTGTGTGCACAGGCCGTACCAAAATGGGGAACCTGAGCCGCTGATGACGCGAGGTGGGGGTTATGGCCGGGTCGCCGCCGCGGGCGGACGCGCCGCCCGCGGAATGGTGGGAACGGCTCGCCGCCCGGGCGATTGAGGCGTTCGTCTTCGGGGTGCTCTATTACATTCTGTTCATCGCGCTGTGGGGCGTCTTCCGGACTGTAGGGATGCTGGAGGCGTTCGAGGGCCGGCTGCCCGGTGTGTTCGCGTGGCTGGCGGCGGGGCTGGCTTATACCGGCTACGACTGGTGGGCTCATTACCGGCGCGGCAGGACGTTCGGCAAGGCGATCATGGGGATTCGCCTGGCGCCGCCCCACGTGGCCTCCAGAGCGCTGCTCAAACGGGCCCTGGTCTATCCGGGCCCCGTCATGCTGATGGGCATTCCCGTGGCCAATCTGGTGGCCGGAATGCTCCTGTTCTGCGTGGGGCTGCTCATCCTGATCGACAAGCCCCTGGAACGCGGGCCGCATGACAGGCTGGCCGGAACGCGTGTGGTAAAAGATCTTCGCTGACCCATCCCGTGCCTGGCAGGAAGCCAATTCCAAAAATTTTCTCTTGATCCGGTAAGGAGCCTGGAGAGACTGGCATTAGGCTATGGGGCATCCGGGTCGCCGGAGTTGGTGCCCTGCGAGGCGCAGGGCATCTGTGCGCCGCTATGGTCGGGTGCGAACGGTAGTCACCTGGCGCGTCGTGAGGGCCGCAACGCCCCTCCTGGGCGCGCTCCCATCCGCAAAATGCGCCCCTGAAACCCCGCAAGCCGTGGAGGCGAGGACGAATGGAAGCCCTAACAGACGTATTGTCAGCGCTCATCCCCCCGGCGGTGGTCGGGGGTGCCTTCATCTTTGGCGTAGTGAAGTTGGTCCGGTCCGAGGCCCTGGGAGGCCGCCGAAACCGCGAGGATCCGGTCGACGGGCAGAACTGATCGGCCAGTCAGCCGAATCCCCGCTGCGCTGAATTGTCTCCACGCCTTTCCGGGTATATGTTTGGGCAGGCGAATGAAACAATGCTCCGCGAAAGGATTGCGTAGATGGCCAAGCAGATCCAGGAGATTCTCATCGATGACCTCGATGGGGGCGAGGCCAATGAGACGGTCAGCTTCGCTATTGACGGCTCGTCCTATGAGATTGACCTCAGCGACCTTAACGCGAAGAAGCTGAGGGACGCGCTCACGCCTTTCGTGCAGCATGCGCGCAGGGCAGGCGCCGTCACCGCACGTCGCCGCGGTCGCGGCGGCAGCAGGGCGATGAGCCGCGAGAAGAGCTCGGAGATCCGGCAGTGGGCCAAGGCTCACGGCCTGCCGGTCAGCGAGCGCGGGCGGATCGCCTCCACGGTCGTCGAGAAGTACGAAGCGGCCCACTGAGCAAGCCGACGATCGACCATGCGCTTATGCCGTTCGCCTAGGACCCCGGCGGCCGCCATAAGCGCATGATCGTTATCCGGGCCGGAACTCGAAAGCCGGACCGCCCGGACCGTGATCTTCTGTGTGCACATATGCGGGCGTTTTGGCTGCGTGTTCGGCTTCGCCCGTGGCGCTGTTTCACCGGCGGTCGTCCACATATGTGGCGGCGTCGTAGTCGCGCGCCGAAAGCCGTGTGAGGCGGCCATACCTCATTCAACGTACGCTCGCGTCCGTACGTCACGATCGATCTCCGCGCTCATGGAACGCGCCATGACGGAAAACCCGGCGCCGTATAGCCCGGAGGCGATCTACCGGGCGGCGGCGGGTGTATACGGGTGATCTCACTGAGCGTAAACCCGCGACCGGCGCGAAGGTAAAGCGGTGCCGGGCTGGATGCGCGGCGGCGGGCAATACCGCGGGCGCCCGGATCCCCGCCGGCGGGCAAAACCCGCGAACCCGAGCAGGGCTCGGACAATCCCCGTTCCCCGGCATCTGCACACAATGCCGTGCCTTCTCAACTGCGCGGAAGTGCCGCGAATCCG
Source organism: Nonomuraea sp. NPDC004186 (assembly GCF_053603495.1). Taxonomy (NCBI): domain Bacteria; kingdom Bacillati; phylum Actinomycetota; class Actinomycetes; order Streptosporangiales; family Streptosporangiaceae; genus Nonomuraea; species Nonomuraea sp. NPDC004186. The sequence continues at coordinate 124,424 of NZ_JBSGFQ010000018.1, forward strand.
GGGCGCCGAGCGAGACGTGGTCTCATCATGCGAGATGAAGTTGGTAACCCAGCTGACCGGATGCAAGATTCCCTTGGTGTGCCGCCCGTGCCGCGTTGTGCTCAGGGCGTAGAGCGGTCGTTTGGACGGCGGCCCTCCGCTACGTAGGATGATTACGTAACGATACGGACGCGGCATCTGAGATGTGCGGGCGAAGTGGCGCCCCAACGCTGACTCCGCCCCGGCGCGTCCGATGGCCGATCCGTGTGTACCGCGTGCGCCGCAGAGGGCAATTTTTTGACGCTTCCGCGAAGCGTCCTAAACATCGTTCGCTTGCGGCGTATCGGGAACACGTCACCCCCGAACAGTAGTTGGATGGAGGGTGAACGCCCTGCTCCCGGGGAACGTCTCTGCTATAGAGCGTGTCAGTGGCAGTGGGCACGGTTCGCCGAGCCAGGGCTAGCATGCGGGATGACGGGCCCGGATTTACCGGACCTGACTGACCGCTCTGTGAGGAGCGACGAGATGTTCGAGAGGTTCACCGACCGAGCGAGGCGTGTTGTCGTCTTGGCCCAAGAAGAGGCCAGGATGCTCAACCACAACTACATCGGCACTGAGCACATACTTCTTGGTTTGATCCACGAAGGTGAGGGCGTGGCCGCCAAGGCTCTGGAGAGCCTCGGGATCAGCCTTGAGGGTGTGCGCCAGCAGGTCGAGGAGATCATCGGCCAGGGCCAGTCGGCTCCGTCGGGGCACATTCCGTTCACCCCGCGGGCCAAGAAGGTCCTCGAGCTGTCGCTCCGTGAGGCTTTGCAGCTGGGCCACAACTACATCGGCACCGAGCACATCCTGCTCGGGCTCATCCGCGAGGGTGAGGGTGTGGCCGCCCAGGTGCTGGTCAAGCTTGGGGCTGATCTCAACCGTGTCCGGCAGCAGGTCATCCAGTTGCTCCACGGTTACCAGGGCAAGGAGCCGGCCGCGGCAGGCGGCCCGCAGGAGTCGGCCCCGTCGACCTCTTTGGTGCTCGACCAGTTCGGCCGCAACCTGACCCAGGCGGCCCGCGAGGGCAAGCTGGATCCGGTCATCGGCCGCGAGAAGGAGATCGAGCGGGTCATGCAGGTCCTCTCCCGGAGGACCAAGAACAACCCGGTTCTCATCGGCGAGCCCGGCGTCGGCAAGACCGCCGTCGTCGAGGGCCTATCGCAGAAGATCGTCAGGGGCGAGGTGCCCGAGACGCTGAAGGACAAGCAGCTCTACACGCTTGACCTCGGCGCCCTGGTCGCCGGCTCCCGCTACCGCGGTGACTTCGAGGAGCGCCTGAAGAAGGTGCTCAAGGAGATCCGCACGCGCGGCGACATCATCCTGTTCATCGACGAGCTGCACACGCTCGTCGGCGCGGGTGCCGCGGAGGGCGCGATCGACGCGGCCAGCATCCTCAAGCCCATGCTGGCGCGCGGCGAGCTGCAGACGATCGGCGCGACCACGCTCGACGAGTACCGCAAGTACCTCGAGAAGGACGCGGCGCTGGAGCGCCGGTTCCAGCCGATCCAGGTGGCCGAGCCCTCGCTCAGCCACACGATCGAGATCCTCAAGGGTCTGCGCGACCGCTACGAGGCGCACCACCGCGTGTCCATCACCGACGACGCGCTGGTGGCCGCCGCGCAGCTGGCCGACCGCTACATCAGCGACCGCTACCTTCCCGACAAGGCCATCGACCTCATCGACGAGGCCGGTTCCCGGATGCGCATCCGCAGGATGACCGCTCCGCCGGACCTGCGCGAGTACGACGAGAAGATCGCCAACGTCCGTCGCGACAAGGAGTCCGCGATCGACGCGCAGGACTTCGAGAAGGCGGCTGCCCTCCGCGACCAGGAGAAGCAGCTCCAGCTCAAGCGCGAGCGGCGGGAGAAGGAGTGGAAGGCCGGCGACATGGACGTCGTGGCCGAGGTCACTCAGGAGCTCATCGCCGAGGTCCTGGCGACCGCCACCGGCATCCCGGTCTTCAAGCTGACCGAGGAGGAGTCGCAGCGCCTGCTCCGCATGGAGGACGAGCTCCACAAGCGGATCATCGGCCAGGACGACGCCATCAAGGGCCTGTCGCGCTCCATCCGGCGCACCCGCGCCGGTCTGAAGGACCCGCGCCGTCCCGGTGGCTCGTTCATCTTCGCGGGCCCCTCCGGTGTCGGTAAGACCGAGCTGTCCAAGGCTCTGGCGGAGTTCCTCTTCGGCGACGAAGATGCTCTGATCAGCCTGGACATGTCGGAGTTCATGGAGAAGCACACCGTCTCCAGGCTGTTCGGCTCGCCTCCCGGCTACGTCGGCTACGAGGAGGGCGGTCAGCTCACCGAGAAGGTGCGGCGCAAGCCGTTCTCCGTGGTCCTCTTCGACGAGATCGAGAAGGCCCACCCCGACATCTTCAACTCGCTGCTGCAGATCCTGGAAGACGGTCGCCTGACCGACGCCCAGGGCCGCGTGGTCGACTTCAAGAACACGGTCATCATCATGACCACCAACCTCGGCACCCGTGACATCTCCAAGGGCATCGGGGTCGGGTTCGCGAAGTCGAACGACGCCGACTCCAACTACGACCGGATGAAGTCCAAGGTGCAGGAGGAGCTCAAGCAGCACTTCCGGCCCGAGTTCCTCAACCGTGTCGACGACATCGTGGTCTTCCACCAGCTCACGCCGAAGGAGATCATCCAGATCGTGGATCTGATGCTCACCCAGGTGGACGCTCGGCTCAAGGACCGCGACATGGGGCTCGACGTCTCGCCCGAGGCCAAGCAACTGCTGGCCGACCGGGGCTACGACCCGGTCATGGGCGCCCGTCCGCTCCGCCGGACGATCCAGCGCGAGCTCGAGGACTCGCTGTCGGAGAAGATCCTGTACGGCGAGCTCCGGCCGGGGCAGGTCGTGAAGGTGACCATCGAGGGTGAAGGCGACAACGCCAAGTTCATCTTCAAGGGCGAGTCCGCCTCCAAGGTCCCCGACTCGGCCGCCGCCATCGCGGCCCCGATCCAGCACTGACGGATCCCGAAAACCCCCGTGTGAATCCCTTCACACGGGGGTTTTCCATTTCCACCTCCTGCGCCCCAGCCTCGGGGGTGGCCCTCGCGTCCCTCGAGTCCCTCGCGTCCGTCAGGGGGTGAGCGACCGTCTCGCGTCTCTCGCGTCCGTCACGGGGTGAGCGACCGTGCCCCGGCCGCCGAGGTGCTGCTGATCGTGACCCCCGCCGCGTCACGGAGCCGCCTTTGGGGTGGTGCCTGACCGTGGCACCCACCGCGCCACGCTCTACGCCGGTGAGGTGGTGCATTCCACCGTCGGGGTGCCGACCTCGACCCTTGCCTCATCGCGCACCCGTCGCCCGAGCGATGCCGATGCCGCTCCTTCGACGCTGCACCCGCGTGGGGCCGTGGCGTGGCGGGCTGTGAGATGAGCACACTCGGTCGTTGCGTAATTGTTGGGATACCGGGTGTGCCGCCACCGCGAGTAGTACTACACTGCGTAGAGCACCGCCAAGTCGCATCCAAGCGAAATCACAAGATCGTGTTCCTAGGCTGAGGCCTGCTCCTTGGGGAGTAGCGCGAAATCAACTCGGGGCGGACGCGTGACCACCGAACGAGCAGCCATGCTCTCAAGGGTCAGCATCGTCCAGGGCGGGCGACGGAACACAAAGAGCAAGCCGTGGAGGAAACCGATGCGCCTGCGTCACAATGACGGAACGCTCGTTCACCTCGCCTACAACGCGGGCATCCACCCTGCCGAGGACCTCGAGAACCTGATCGCCCACCTGACCCGCTACGCCGTCCCGGTGCGCAAGCGGCTGGGCGTGGAGCGGATGGGTATCGGGTTGTGGCTCTCGCCGAGCGTCGCCGACCACCTCACGGCCGACCGCATCGAGCTCGTACGGTTGCGCCGCTCTCTGGAGGAGCGCGGCCTGGAGGTCGTGAGCCTCAATGGCACCGGCGGCCGCAACCAGGAGGTCCCCGGCCCCGACTGGGCCAAGCCCGAGCGCTACCGCTACACCATGGCCCTGGCCAAGATCCTGGCGTTCTTGCTGCCGGAGGACGTGCGGTTCGGGAGCATCTCGACGATCCCGATCGGGTGGCGCCGCGACTGGCCCGCCGACCTGCACTCGATCGCCACCCGCCGGCTGGAGCGCCTGGCGCGCGAGCTGCGCGGCATCTACAGCGTGACGGGGAAGACCATCAGGGTCGGGTTCGAGCCGTGGCCCGGGTGCGTGCTGGAGACCACCGAGCAGGCCCTTGAGCGGGTCGGCGGCATCGACTCCGAGCACCTGGGCGTGTGCCTGGACGCCTGTCACCTCGCCTGCGGGGCCGAGGAGCCGGGCGCGGCCCTGAAGGGGCTGGCCGCGGCCGGCGCGCCGGTGGTCAAGCTGGGGCACGTGCACAACCACACGGGGGAGACGCCGAGCACGGGGGCCGTACTGCATGACACGCTGATGGCCATGCTGTCGGGCGCGGTGAGCGGCAGTGCGCACATCGAGGTCGAGACGCACAACCTGACCGTGCCGGGGCGCGCCAAGGGGCCGGGTGCCCTGGTGTCGCTGCTGGCCGAAGAGCTGGCCTGGGCCCGTACGAACCTGACCAGCCTGGGCCTCCAGCTGGCCGCCTGAGCACGGCCTGCATGAGCACCGCCCGGGCCGAGCACCGCCCGGGCCGAGCACCGCCCGGGCCGAGCGCTGCCGAGCTAGGCGTTGCCCGTCTCAGCGCCGCGCCTGAGCGCCCGCAGTCTGCGTCCGGCGCCTAAGCCCGATGCCTACGCCCGGCGCCTGGACGGTGGCCACCTGAGCCCTGCCCCGACGGCTGTCGAATGAGCCCGGGCGGGGTCCGTATGACAGCGGTCGGAGACAGAGGGCGTCGCAGGGCGGTCTGACCGGCGGGGATTGCGGGGCTGGCGGTCGACCGGGGACGGGGACGCGTCACAGGCTGCCGAACCAGCCCGGGGTGTCGAGGCGCCAGAGGTTGGCCGGGGTCATTCTGCGCAGGTCCGACTCCAGGGCCTGCAGGCGGTCCTCTCCGAGCTCGGCGGCCCAGCGGGCGCGCAGTGTGTCGAAGATGCGGGCCGACCGGTCCAGGGCGTCTATCCCGTACGGAGTGAGCCGGACGATCTTGCGTCTGGTGTCGTGGGGGTCGGCGGTGCGTTCCACGTAGCCGATGCGTTCCAGGGTGTCGATGGTCTTGCCCGCCGCCTGTTTGGACACCCCGAGCGTGCGGCCCAGTTCGACGGCCGTGGTGCCGTTCGGGCCGATCGCCTGCATGACGAACCCGTGCATGGGCCGTATGTCCGGATGTCCCTGCCGGGCGAGCTCGGCGTGGAGCTCGTCGATCAGCATCCTGAACGCGAGCAGCAGTCGCAGCGGAAGTTCGAAGCCTGGACTTGACATGATAGACAACCTGGTTAACTATATAGACAACGTAGTTGCCCATCTTAAAGGAGTTCATCGATGTCTGTTGTCATGGCCGCCGATTCCCGCAAGACCGAGACGCCCAACGGCGTCATGACCACCCTCGCCTCCCCGACCCAGGGCGGGGCGGTGGGCCAGGCCATGTGGCGGGTGGACGCCAAGCCGGGCATGGTCGGGCCGGTGCACGCGTTCGACGTCGAGCTGGTGTGGACCTGGCTCGACGGGTCCGCCGTCGTCGAGCTGGGCGGCGAGCGGTTCGAGGTGGGCCCGGGAGACACCATGGTGCTGCCGGCCGACGTGAGCCGCCAGATGTTCGCGGACCCGGAGCGCGGGTTCGTGTCCATCGTGGTCGCCCCCGCCGGGGCGCGGGCCTACAACCCGAGCGGGGTGTCGGAGCCGGACGCCTGCGACCTCGCGCCCAAGGACGTGGAGCGCATCGTGCCGCTCTGGGTCAGGTAGTCGCGTGGGGGAGGCGGTAGGTGCCGTCGTCCAGGTGCTCGGCCAGGCCGTCGGTGATCAGGCCGTCGAGGGCGCGCTCGCGCTGGACGGCGTCGTCCCACACCACGTCCAGGGCCGCCTTCGGGACGGGGCCGTGGGCCTTCCGCAGCACCTCCAGCAGGCGGCCCCGGCACTGCCGGTCGGTGCCCGCGTACGTCTGGCCCTTGCGCGCGGGGCCGGCGTGCGGCGGCTTGCCCGCCAGACGCCAGGCGCACACCTGGCTGATCGGGCAGTCGGCGCAGCGCGGGGCACGGGCCGTGCAGACGAGGGCGCCCAGCTCCATCACGGCCACGCCCCAGCGGGGCGCGCCCAACTCTGGCAGGAGGGTCTCCGCCAGCCGCCGCTCGGCCGCTGAGGTGGCCGTGGGAGGGTATTCCTCCGCGCGTACCGCCCTGGCGAAGACCCGCCGGACATTGGTGTCCAGGACGGCGTGGCGGCCGCCGTAGGCGAAGCTGGCGACCGCGGCGGCGGTGTACTCGCCGATGCCGGGCAGGGACAGCAGGGTCTCGTGATCGGACGGCACCTCGCCGCCGTGCTCGTCGGTGATGGCCCTGGCGCAGGCGTGCAGGCGCAGCGCCCGGCGCGGGTAACCGAGCCGCCCCCAATGGCGTACGGCCTCTCCCGGCTGCTCGGCGGCCAGCGCCCCGGGGGCGGGCCAGCGGTCCATCCACTCGTGCCAGATGGGCAGCACGCGTACGACCGGGGTCTGCTGGAGCATGATCTCGCTCACCAGCACTCCCCACGGGGTGGCGTCGGCGGCGCGCCACGGGAGGTCTCGGGCGTTGTCCTCGTACCAGTCCAGAACGGGGATGTGCAGGAGGTTCGGCTCAACCACGGGGTCAAGCGTATTCGTAGAAGAAGGCCCCTCGGCGTGTCGTCACTCGTTGTAGCCGCATGGCTACCATCCTGTGCCTATGGATCCGGATACTATGCGCGGCGACGGCGGTGACGTCTACTGGCGGCGCCGGATGAGCGTGCTGGTGGCGGTGCTCGTCGTGGTGGCCGTCGTGGCGTGGGCGTGCTCCAGCGGGGGCAGCGGGCCGGAACGCACATCCAGCGCGAAATCGTCACCGAGTGCGACCCCCGCCGTCGATCCCCTGCTGGCGGGCCTGCGTACGCTCGCGATGGGCACGGCCAGCCCGTCCCCGTCCCCCTCCGCCCCCAGGCCGACCCCCCCGGCGCTCCCCAGGCACCCCGGCGACCCCTGCACCGAACAGGACCTGGTGCTCAGCATGCAGGGCGGCAGGGAGCCGATCTACACGGGCGAGAGCCAGCCCACGTTCCTGGTCACCCTGGTGAACACGGGCTCCGTGATGTGCACCGCCGACGTGGGACCGCGCGCCATGGAGATCCGCATCACCTCGGGGGCCGACCGCATCTGGTCCACCGCCGACTGCGTCAGCGGGGCGGGCTCGGAGGTCAAGGAACTGCAGCGCGGGGTGCCGTACGTCCGGTCCCTGGTGTGGAACCGGCACCGCTCCAGCTCCGACTGCCGCTCCACCCCGGCCGCCGCGCTGCCCGGCACGTACGTGGCCACCGTGCGCATGGGCCAGCTCCGCACCGTCAAGGGCGTCTTCCACCTCCGCTGAGGCGGTTCCGCATATGTCGTGATTTCTCCACACCTGATCTGGACTCACAGTAGAGTGACCCGGTCATGTGATCATGGAGGAGTCGTTATGAGGCAGACGATCGGCCGTTCGGTTCTGGTGGTGGCGCTGGCGGCGGGCCTGGTGCCGGTCGGCGTCGACTCCTCGGCGTCCGCCGCCGTGCGGAGGCCGGCCTTCGGGCCCTTCGGGTACGGCAACCTGAAGCTCGGGATGACCGCCGCGAAGGCGAGAGCGACCGGGAGGATCGTGCACAAGCCCGACGGGGACTCCGCCAGGTGCACGACGTATGACCTCAAGGAGAGCCCGTACAACGAGTACCGCGTGGGGATGTACATCTCGAAGAAGCTCGGCGTGGTCGTGATCGTCGCACCCGCCGGCGCCAGGACCCCCAAGGGCATCGGCATCGGCTCCACCAGCACGCAGCTCAAGGCCGCCTACCCCAGGCTGCGGCGCGGCCCGGGCGGCTACCCCGCTGCCACCGTGCCCGGCAACAGGAAGGCGTACTACGTCTTCAACGAGCGCAAGGGCGAAGTGGTCGAGATGAGCCTGGTGCTGGCCAAGCAGGACTGCCTCAGGGTCAACTGAGAACTTCTAACAGAATGATCTAGGAGCACGGGTGATCGCTCCCGAGTTGATCGCGGTGTGACGAAGGGCACGCAGCCGCCATGGGCAGTTCCGGATGTGTTGCCGGTGGTGCCTCGTCGTGCCGATCACCCTGGGCGCAAGCGCCTGGAGGACCGCAAGGTGCTGTCGGGCCTCTTGTTGTGATCGACCGGTGGTAACCGCAACGACGTCACCCAGCTGATGCCGCCCGTGCGCGGGCGGCGTGGCCGCCCCCCGGCCGAGGGCCCAAGGTGCTGTACGCCGACAGAGGCTACGACCACGACAAGTACCGACGGCTGGTCTGGGCCACCGGCGTGAAGCCGATGATCGCCCGCCGAGGTGCCGGGCATGGCTCCGGCCTGGGCGTCCACCGCTGGATGATCGAGCAGACCATCGCACCGCCGCACTGGTTCGGTCGTCTGCGTATCCGCTGGGAGATCCGCGATGACATCCACGAGGCTTTCATGGCCCTCGGCCCGCTGATCATTGTGTTGGAGGTCCTTAGTCGTGAGGACCGGACCGGGATCGATATTCGGTGGTCTGCCCGCCCCCTGAGGACGCAAGATGAGGCGCATGACTCTGGCCACCCCCACACTGCACACCGCTCGCCTGCGACTGCGCCCCTTTACCGACGCCGACGCGGACGCCCTCTTCGCGCTGCACAGCAGCGCCTACGTGCTGCGCTACTGGGACTCCCCGCCGTGGACCGAACGGGCCCGCGCCGAGCGCTTCATCGCGGCTTGCCGGAAGATGGCGGACGAAGGCACCGGGGCGCGGGTGGCCATCGACCGTGTTTCTGACGGGGCCTTCGTCGGCTGGTGCGGTCTGACCCAATGGAACCCGGACTACCGCAGCGCATCACTGGGCTACTGCCTCGATGAGGCGATGTGGGGCCACGGCTTCGCGACGGAGGCCGCGCACGCGTTGCTGCGGTGGGCATTCGACACAGTGGATCTGAATCGTGTTCAGGCCGAGGCCGATACGCGCAACGTGGCATCTGCCCGGGTTCTGGAGAAGATCGGATTCGTACGTGAAGGGACGTTGCGGGAAGACTGCATCGTCAACGGCGAGGTGTCCGACTCATGGGTGTTCGGGTTGATCAGGCGAGAGTGGCAGCCGTCGGCCGTGCCGGTTCCAGCCTGCTAAGAGCTCCGAACCACCTCATTGTGTCAGGAGCTCTGAGCGCAGCTTGGGCACCGTGGGTTGGCCCTGAGGAAGGTGAGAACCGGTTCTGGGGGTTCCCTGGCCGGCTGCGATCGCGCCTGTCGCCGAGGTCGGGGTTGCCGCTGGTTGGGTCGAGCGAGCCCCTGTCCGTGGCCCTCCGGCGTCTCCTCCTGGAGGGCGAACGCAGGCTCGTCCGTAAGGCAGCCGGCTGAAGGCGACGGAGCGGAGCGGCTTGCTTTAGACGTACCGCTCCAGGATGGAGGACTCGGCCAGGCGGGAGAGGCCCTCTCGGACGCTGCGGGCGCGGGACTCTCCGACCCCGCCCACCGCCTGCAGATCGTCGATGCTCGCCGCCAGCAGCTTCTGCAGGCCGCCGAAATGGTTGACCAGGCGGTCGACCACCGTGGCCGGGAGGCGGGGGACCTTGGCCAGGAGGCGGAAGCCGCGGGGGCTGACCGGGCTCTCCAGCTTGTCGGCGCCGGCGTGGCCCAGGACGTGGGCGACGGCCGAGAGGTCGAGCAGTTCGCTGCCCGACAGCTTGTCCAGGTCGTGCATCGCCTCGACCAGGCGTCGCTGGCGGCGGCCCGAGGGGGCGGGGAGGTAGTCGCGGATGACCAGCTCCCGCTCCGAGTCGACCCCGGCCACCAGCTCGTCCAGTTGCAGGGACAGCAGGCGGCCGTCCGTGCCCAGCTCCACCACGTAGCCCTTGATCTCGTCGGAGATCCGGCGGACCATCTCCAGCCGCTGGGCCACCGCGGAGACGTCTCTGACCGTGACCAGGTCCTCGATCTCCAGCGCCGACAGGGTGCCGGAGACCTCGTCGAGGCGGTGCTTGTAGCGCTCTAGGGTGGCCAGGGCCTGGTTGGCCTTGGAGAGGATGGCCGCCGACTCCTCCAGGACGTAGCGGATGCCGTCGAGGTAGAGGGCGATGATGCGCATCGACTTGCTGATGGCGATGATGGGCAGGCCGGTCTGCCGGGCCACGCGCTGGGCGGTGCGGTGGCGGGTGCCGGACTCGTCGGTGGGGATGGACGGGTCGGGCACCAGGTGCACGGCGGCGCGTACGATCTTGTGGTCGCCGCTCAGCACGATGGCGCCGTCCATCTTGGCCAGCTCGCGCAGCCTGGTGGCGGAGAAGTCGACGTCGAGCTCGAAACCGCCGCTGCACAGCTCCTCGACGACCGTGTTGTAGCCGAGCACGATCAGCCCGCCGGTCTGCCCGCGCAGGATCCGCTCCAGGCCGTCGCGCAGAGGTGTGCCCGGGGCCACCGCGGCCAAGGCCTCGCGACGGCGGTCGTCCAGACTCCTATCCACCTGACCCCCGTGTCGATCGGTCACGCTCAGCTTAGCCGCGCTAGGTCACGTGCGTGAGGGCGTCCCAGACGTTCTCCGCCTGCACCACCTCGAACCCCGGCGCGAACGCCACCGGCCCCACGGGCACCAGAGCACGCTGTCCGTTACGCTTGCGGCCGGCTTCTTCGAGCGATCCGGTCGGCACGAGGGCCCGCTTGAAACCGAGCCTGGCCGCCTCCGTCAGCCTCCTGCGTACGTCCTTGACCGGGCGCAGCTCGCCGGCCAGACCCACCTCGCCGAGCGCGACCAGGCCCGGCGGCAGCGGTTTGTCGCCGGCGGCGCTGGCGACGGCGAGCATGACCGACAGGTCGACGGCCGGGTCGGCCAGCTTGATGCCGCCCACGGTCGCGGTGAACACGTCGCAGCCGCCGAGCCGGGCGTTGAGCCGGCGCTCCAGCACCGCGAGGATCATCTGCACGCGGTAGGTGTCGAGCCCCGACGACGTGCGCCTGGGCTGCTGCGCCTCGGTGCGGGCGACCAGGGCCTGGACCTCGGCGGGAAGCGGGCGGGTGCCCTCGACCGTGACGGTGACGCAGGTGCCGGGCACCGGCTCGCTGCGCCGCGAGACGAACAGGCCGCTCGGGTCGGTGATGCCCTCGATGCCGCGCTCGTGCAGGTCGAAGCAGCCGACCTCGTCGGTCGGCCCGAAGCGGTTTTTGATCGCGCGCACCATGCGCAGCCTGGAGTGGCGGTCGCCCTCGAAGTTGAGCACGACGTCGACCAGGTGCTCCAGCGTGCGCGGGCCCGCGATCGAGCCGTCCTTGGTGACATGGCCGACCAGCACGGTGGCCATGTTGCGCTCCTTGGCCAGGCGGACCAGGTTGGCGGCCACCTCGCGCACCTGCGTCACCCCGCCGGGCACGCCCGTGGCCTGCGCCGAGCCGATCGTCTGCACCGAGTCGACCACCAGCAGCGTGGGCTCGACCTTCTCCACATGGGTGATCAGGGCCGACAGCTCGGTCTCGGCCGCGAGGTAGAGGTGGTCGCGGATCGCGCCGATGCGGTCGGCCCGCAGCCGCACCTGGGCCGCCGACTCCTCGCCCGTCACGTAGAGGACCTTCTCGCGCTCGGCCATGCGGGCCGCGGCCTCGAGCAGGAGCGTGGACTTGCCGATGCCCGGCTCGCCCGCGAGCAGCACCACCGCGCCCGGCACCAGGCCGCCGCCGAGCACCCGGTCGAGCTCGCCGACGCCGGTCGTGCGCGCGGCCGCGACCTCGGCCTTGACCTGCCCGATCGGCACCGCGGGCCCGGTGGTGGCGCCCGCCTGGACGACATTGGCGCCGGCCCGCGCGCCCTCCTCCTCGACCGTGCCCCACGCCTGGCACTCGCCGCACCTGCCCACCCACTTGGTGGTGCGCCACCCGCACTCGGCGCAGCGGTATCCGGGCTTCTGGGCAGTCTTGGCCATGTCGAGCAGGCTAGCGGGACGTGGCGACAATCTTCGACAGGTAAGAGGCGGAGCCCGTGTTACGCCAGGCCCAGCTCGGAGACCAGCATGCGCTTGGGCTTGGCCCCGACGATCTGCTTGACCGGCTCGCCGTTCTCGAACAGCAGCATCGTCGGGAGGCCCATCACGCCGTAACGGGCCATGATCTCCGGGTTTTCGTCGGTGTTGAGCTTGCCGATGGTCAGCCCGTGCTCCGCCTCGATCTGGTCCAGCACCGGCGCCACCATGCGGCACGGCCCGCACCACTCCGCCCAGAAGTCGACCAGCACCGGCTTGTCGCTCTTGAGCACCTGCTCCTCGAAGTTCTCGGTGGTCAACGTGATCATGTCTATCCCCTTACGAAGCAACCTGGGCACGATTGCGCGAGCTGGGCGGCGACCTCGGCACGGCGGGCGAGCAGGACGCGGATCTCCTCGTCGATCTCGTTGAGCTTGCGCTCGTAGACCTCGACCGACTCCGCGCACGAGCCTCCCGAGCTGTGCCCCCGGCGCAGGCAGTCGATGAACGGCCGGGTGTCCTCCAGAGTGAACCCGATGCTGAGCAGCGCCCGGATCTCGGACACCAGCCTGACGTCGTCCTCGCTGTAATCACGGTAGCCGTTGGACCCGCGACGGGTTCTGAGCAGGCCGTGCTGCTCGTAATAGCGAAGTGAGCGGGTGCTCACCCCCGTACGTTCCGCCAGCTCTCCGATGCGCATGCCTTCACGGTAAACGTTGACACCGACGTCAATGTCAAGCCGCGAGGGAGCACCGCCGCGAACTCAGTAGTAGCGCCAGCGCAGCACGTTCGGGTAGGGGAGCTCCAGGCCGGGCGTCTCGGCGATGGCCTGCTCGGCCACCTCGGGCGTGAACTCGATGCGCAGCACCGCCTCCAGGTCCGCCCGCCGCTCGAAGGCCATCCTGAGGTCCAGAGGCCGCCGCTGCCAGCCCTGGCGGTCCCAGAACGACTCGACCTCCCGGACGGAGTACGTCGGCACCGTACGCGAGAACCAGCGGCCGAACGCCCCCCGCGTGGCGTCGAGGTCGAGGACGAAGGCCGCGCCGCCGCGGCGTACCACCCGGGTCAGCTCGCGCAGCCCCGGCTCGCAGCCGGGGCCGAAGAAGTACGCCCAGCGCGCGATGGCCACGTCCACGCTCGCGTCGGGCAGCGGCAGGTTCTGGGCCGTGGCGGCGTGGACGGCCACGTTGGCCAGCGCGGCGCAGCGGCGTACGGCGACCGCGGCCAGGTCGCCGTGCGGCTCCACGCCGACCACCTGCGCGGCCTCGGACGCGAGCGCGGGCAGGTGGAACCCGGTGCCGCAGCCGATGTCGAGCACGGTGGCCCCGTTCCAGGGGCGCAGGGCGCGCATCGCCGCGTCGGCCGCGCCCTCGGGGTCGACGGCGCGGTTCTCCAGCTCGTAGATCTGGGGCGTGTTCCAGATGTTCGGGCTGGGGATCGCACCTTTCGCTATCCGTGGCATGCCCCAAAGTTAAGCCAGCCGCCGGGCGCGGCTCACCAAAGGGGCTTTCGCGCCAGATCGGCTCCACCGGCTTAGGCTGGCAGCGTGGCTGATGTCATCCGCGTGCCCAATGCGAAGATCGCATTGTCCACTGCTTCGGTATATCCGGAACGCACTCCCGACGCGTTCGAGCTGGCCGCGCGCCTGGGTTACGACGGTGTCGAGATCATGGTGGGCGCAGACCCCGTGAGTCAGGACATCGACGTGATCGAGCGGCTGTCCGACCACTACAAGATCCCCGTCCTGGCCATCCACGCGCCCTGTCTGCTGGTCACCCAGCGCGTCTGGGGCCGCGACCCCTGGGCCAAGCTGGTCAAGGCGCAGAAGGCCGCCGAACGGCTGGGCGCCTCGACGGTCGTGGTCCACCCGCCGTTCCGCTGGCAGCGGGAGTACGCCCGCGAGTTCGAGACGGGGCTGGCCAGGATGCGTGACGAGACCGACGTCACGTTCGCCGTCGAGAACATGTTCCCCCTGAAGGCCAGGGGCAACGACGTGGTGCCCTACTCGCCCGACTGGAATCCGATCGACTACGACTTCCCGCAGGTCACGCTCGACCTGTCGCACACGGCCGTGTCCGGCTCCGACGCCATGGAGATGGCCGTCAAGCTCGGCGACCGGCTGGCCCACCTCCACCTGGCCGACGGCCTCGGGGTGACCAACAAGGACGAGCACCTCGTGCCCGGCAGGGGCAACCAGCCGTGCGCCCCGATGCTGGAGCGCCTGGCCAACACCGGCTACTCGGGGTTGGTCGTGCTGGAGATCAACACCCGCAAGGCGGCCAGCCGCACCGAGCGGATCGACGACCTGGCGGAGGCGCTGGCGTTCGCCCGGCTGCACCTGGCGGCCACCTCATGAACATAGGGCCGATCAGGGGTCTGGGCAGGATGTTCGAGCGGGTGGCCGACGCGTACGACGCGGGCCGGCCCCACTATCCCGACGAGATGTACCGCGCCCTGACCGAGGTGACCGGCGTCGACCTCGACGGCGCCACCACGGTGGACGTCGGCGCGGGCACCGGCATCATGACGCGCGCGCTCAGGGCCCGCGGCTCCCACGTCATCGCGGTCGACCCGGGCGCGGAGATGCTGGCCCGCCTGGTCTCCCGGTCGGAGAGCGGTACGCCCTCCGTCGCGGCCGTGCTGGCCGACGGCAACGCGCTGCCGCTGGCCGACGGCGTGGCCGACCTGGTGACGTACGCGCAGTCGTGGCACTGGCTCGACCCCGTGGCGTCGATCGCCGAGGCCCGGCGGGTGCTGCGGCCCGACGGGGCCATCGTGGGCTGCTGGAACTTCAACCACGCGGCCCAGGCCGCATGGCTGGCCGCCTACGAGGCCCGCCTGGCGGAGGCGGTGCCCACCTACTACGGGCCGGCGGTCGAGCAGTGGTCGGCGCCGCCGATCGCCGCGGCCTTCGAGGTGGTCGAGGAGCGCTGGATCCCCTGGACCCGGCTGGTCGGCATCGAGGACTTCCTGCTCGACCTGCGCTCCCACTCCTACATGGCGGCCCTGCCGCCGGAGGCCGCAGACGAGCTGGTCGAGCGGCAGCGCGCCGAGCTGCGCAGGGAGTTCCCCGAAGGCGTGCTCTCCGTCCCCATGCGCGTCTACCTGGCGGTGGGTAGGTGACGGGTGACGGTCGATAAGAAGCGGCCTGGGCGCAGGCCCGGGTCGGCTGACACGCGGGGGGAGATCCTTGCCGCGGCCAGGAAGGTGTTCGCGGAGAAGGGGTTCGACAAGGCGACCGTGCGGGGCATCGCCCGCGAGGCCAAGGTCGACCCCGCCCTCGTGCACCACTACTTCGAGACGAAGGAGGGCATGTTCGCGGCGGCCATGCGGCTGCCGTTCTCTCCCGAGACCATCGTCAAGGTGCTGGTCGAGGGCCCGCGCGAGGAGGTCGGCGAGCGGCTCGTACGTATGATCCTGCAGGTCACCGCCTCCCCGGAGACGCGCGAGCCGATGCTGGCGCTGATCCGCTCGGCCATGACCAACGAGCAGGCCGTCACGATGGTCCGCGAGTTCTTCACGAACGCGCTGCTCTTCCAGGTGGCCGACCGCATGGAGGTGCCGCACCTGCGGATCGAGGCGGCGTTCGCGCAGATGTTCGGCATCGTCATGGCCCGTTACGTGATCAGGCTGGAGCCGCTGGCGAGCGCCGGTCACGACGAGCTCGTGGAGGTGCTCGCGCCGACCATCCAGAGGTACTTCACCGGCTAGAGCATTGTTCTGCCAAAGTCGATGACCATAGGGTATGTCGCGTACGCCGGAAATGTTACTCGCGGGTAGGATCCGGGTAGCGGTCTGAGCGACGGGTGACCGTACGCTGACAGCCAACGTCGTCTGTGGGAGGACCCTGTGCTCTGGGTAGCCATCATCGGGCTCGTGATGACCGTCCTCGCGGTGGCCGTCGCCGGCCGCAGGGCGTTGTTCCTGTTCAAGCTGGCGACCGTGGGGCCGCCCGCGCCCGAGCGGATCGACTACGCCAAGTCTCATGCGGCCGATGAGGCGAAGGCGCAGCTGGTCGAGGTGTTCGGGCAGAAGAAGCTGCTGAAGTGGACGCCGTCCGGCGTCGCGCACTTCTTCGTCATGTGGGCGTTCTTCATCCTGCTGACCGTCTACATCGAGGCGTACGGCGCGATCATCCAGGGCGCGATCACCGGCACGCCCGACTTCCACATCCCGCTGATCGGCACCTGGGCCGTGCTCGGCTTCCTGCAGGACTTCATCGCGGTCGCCTGCGTGCTCGGCCTGGTCGCCTTCGCGGTCATCCGGCTCAAGAACTCGCCCGACAAGCTCGGCCGCCGCTCCCGCTTCTCCGGCTCCCACCTCGGCGGCGCGTGGCTCGTCCTGTTCATGATCTTCAACATCATCTGGACGCTGTTCCTGGCCAGGGGCGCGTCGGCGGCCAACGGCAACTTCCCCTACTCCTCCGGCGCGTTCGTCTCGCTCGCGCTCGGCGACGTGCTGCCGGACAGCGCGCTGCTGGAGGAGATCGCGCTGCTGCTGCACATCGGCTTCATGCTGGTGTTCCTGGTCATCGTGGTGAACTCCAAGCACCTGCACATCTTCACCGCCCCCCTCAACGTGCTCTTCTCGCGCCGTCCCGACGGCCTGGGCGGCGCGCCGGAGATGCGGGTGGCCGGCAAGGTCGTCGACTTCGAGGATGAGGACCTCGACCCGGAGAAGCTCGGCCGCGGCAAGATCGCCGACACCACGTGGAAGGGCTTCCTGGACTTCTACTCCTGTACGGAGTGCGGCCGCTGCCAGTCGCAGTGCCCGGCGTGGAACACCGACAAGCCGCTGTCGCCGAAGATGCTCATCCTCGACCAGCGTGACCACGCCTTCAAGGTGGCCCCGTACCTGCTGGCCGCCCAGCAGGGCGTCGAGCACAAGGACACCGACGTGCTCGCGCTGCTGGAGAAGCCGCTGGTCGGCGAGGACGGCGTGATCCACCCCGACGTGCTCTGGTCGTGCACCAACTGCGGCGCCTGCGTCGAGCAGTGCCCGGTGGACATCGAGCACATCGACCACATCCTCGACATGCGCCGCTACCAGGTCATGGTGGAGTCGTCGTTCCCGTCCGAGGCGGGCGTGATGGTGAAGAACCTGGAGAACAAGGGCAACCCGTGGGGCATGTCCGAGATGAAGCGGGCCGACTGGATCGAGGAGCTGGACTTCGAGGTCGAGCTCGTCGAGGACAAGATGCCCGAGGACGCCGAATACCTGTTCTGGGTGGGCTGCGCGGGCGCGCTCGAGGACCGGGCCAAGAAGACCACCAAGGCCGTGGCGGAGCTGCTGCACATCGCGGGCGTGAAGTTCGCGGTGCTCGGCCCGATGGAGGCGTGCACCGGCGACCCGGCCCGCCGCCTGGGCATGGAGTACCTGTTCAACATGCTCGCCCAGCAGAACATCGAGACCCTCAACGAGGCCGGCGTCAAGAAGATCGTCGCCACCTGCCCCCACTGCTTCAACACCCTGGCCAACGAATATCCGCAGCTCGGCGGCACGTACGAGGTGGTGCACCACACGCAGCTGCTGTCGAAGCTCGTGGACGAGGGCCTGCTCACTCCGATCACCCCGATCGAGGAGAAGATCACCTACCACGACCCGTGCTTCCTGGGCCGCCACAACAAGGTTTACTCCCAGCCCCGCGACATCATGTCCAAGGTGCCGGGCGTGCAGACCCAGGAGATGCACCGCCACAAGGACCGCGGGTTCTGCTGCGGCGCCGGCGGCGCGCGCATGTGGATGGAGGAGCGCATCGGCAAGCGCATCAACACCGAACGCGTGGACGAGGCGCTGACCACCGATCCCGACACCGTCTCCACCGCCTGCCCGTTCTGCATGGTCATGCTCGGCGACGCGATCAACGAGAAGAAGAACAACGGCGAGGCCAAGGAATCGCTCGAAGTCGTGGACGTCGCCCAGCTGTTGATCAAATCGGTCAAGGGCGCTTCCTGACCGAGGATTGTCGGACTCCTCCACAGCTTCTGTGGAGGAGTTCCGCACGTCAGCGGGTCAAGTGCAAGAAATCCAGCATCCACATAACGGGAAAATCACGGTAACCTCAACGTCGCATGGCTCTATTCGACGGGGAGGGGGCTCGTGATGGGCGTCGTCGTCACGGACGCCGAAGTCACTCTGGCCGACGTCCTCGCCCTCCGGCTCGCCATCGACGCACCACTGGAAGACGGCACCGAACTCGTGCTCAGGCATCGCACCACGGGGGTGGAACGCGACGTGCGGCTCGGCACACCGGGCGCTCGGGCGCGCGAGGCCACGGTCGCGGTCTCGCTCGCGCCGCTGGAGCTCAGCGCCGGGCGCTGGGACGCCTACCTGCGGGGGGCGGGCGGCAAGCGCAGCAGGCTGCGCAGCGTCGATCCGGGCTTCTCGCTCGACCACCTCGACGCGTACGCGCTGTGCAGGCGGACCCTCGCCTACCGCTCGTACCGCACGCGCAACGGGTTCCTGGCGCTGAAGATCTCCGACGCCGAGCCGGTGGCCGAGGTCCGCTCGATCTGGTTCAGGGAGGGGCGCTTCGAGGTGATGGGCCTGCTGGCGTACACCGGGCTCGAGGACGACGACTCCCGCCATGAGGCCGTGCTGAGACTGGACCGCAGGCAGACCAACGCGCGGCTCTCGGCCACCGCCACCGTGCAGGGCGTGCGCTTCCACGCCGCCGTGTCGCTCGTGGACGTGGTGGGCGCCGATCCCGACGCCGTGGCGAGCTCCGGCACCTGGGAGCCCGCGCTGGAGGTCGAGGGCGTGTCCACGCCGCTCAAGCTGGGCTCGCGGCTGGACGACGTCGACGGCAAGAGACGCCGGCTGCACTATCCCTCGGCCATGGTGGACGGCGTGCCCATCAGACCCTGCTACACCGCCGACGACGAGCTGCGGATCGAGGTGGGCGGATGAAGGTCAGCCTGGTCCTCGCCTCCGCGTACGCGATGAGGGGCGACGTCCGCGCCATGCTGAACCTCGCCACCGCCCTGTCCGACCGGCACGACGTCGAGGTGGTCAGCGTCAGGCGGCAGAAGGAGAAGCCGTTCTTCCCCGTCGGGCCCAACGTGACCATGCGCAGCCTGATCGACGCCAGGCCGGGCGTCCGGCACCTGTTCCCGCGCGGGCAGGTCCGCGCGGAGGTGGCGCTGTGGCGGCTGCTGCGCAACCTCAAGTCCGACGTGCTGATCACGACCCGGCCGGGGCTCGGCGTCCAGGCCGCGAGGCACGCGCCGCGCGAGACCCTGAAGATCGCCAGGGAGTGGGGGCGGCCGGCCGTCCCCGGGCCGGTGAAACGGTTCTATCCGCGCCTGAACGCCGTCGTGACGGCCACGGAGTCGGCCCAGGAGGAGTGGAGCAAGCTCCTCACCGACGGGCCCCCTGTGACCTCTGTGCTGGACGCGCTGCCCGACGGGCCGTGGCCGCGCTCGCGGATGGACAACCGGATCGTGGCCGCCGGCGGCCGGTGGGTGCCGGTCAAGGCGTACGACCGGCTGATCAAGGCGTTCGCGATCGTGGTGGACAAGCGCCCCGACTGGCGGCTGCGCCTGTACGGCGGCGGGCCGGAGGAGCGGCGGCTGCGCGCGCTGGTCCGCGAGCTCAGCCTGCACAACCACGTCTACTTCATGGGCACGACGCCCGACCTGGCGGGCGAGTTCGCCAAGGCGTCGATCGTGGCCAGCACCTCGCTCACCGAGGACCTCGGCATGGCGGTGCTGGAGGCCATGGGCTGCGGGGTGCCCGTGGTCGCCTTCGACGGGGCCAGGGGGCCGAGGGAGTTCGTGGCGACGGGCTACAACGGGGTGCTGGTGCCGGAGAACGAGGGCGGCCTGGAGCTGTTCGCGGCGGCCCTGCTGGCGCTGATCGACGACGAGCGCAGGCGGCGCTCGCTCGCGGCGGGCGCGCTGGACACGGCGGTGCGCCACGCGGCCGGTGAGGTGGCCGAGCAGTGGGAGAAGCTCATCGGCGACCTCCGCTGAACGACCCGGGCACCCCCAACCGGTTACGGGTACCTTAGAAGCATGCATGGGTACAGCGGAGACAAGCAGGCGTATCTGACGCGTCTCAGGCGGATCGAGGGTCAGATCAGGGGCCTGCAGCGCATGGTCGATGACGACGCCTACTGCATCGACGTGCTCACTCAGGTCTCCGCGGCCACGCGGGCGCTCCAGGCGGTGGCGCTGGGGCTGCTGGAGGAGCACATCTCCCACTGTGTGGCGGATGCGATCAACAGTGGCGGGCCGGAGGCCGACGCGAAGGTCAAGGAGGCCTCGGCGGCCATCGCGCGCCTCGTCCGCTCATAGGCGGGGCGGTCATCCTCCAGAAGGAGGACGTTCCGAGGGATTAACTAGTTATGAGAAACCCCGGAAACCTTCTAACTAGGTCTCCGGGGCTAGTAATCGAGTTGATCCTTCAGCGGCTCGCCGAAGTCCGCAATCCGAGCGCGTCGTCGAGTTCGTCCAAGGTCAGCCGCCGCTCGCTGACAGCCACGGCCGTGAGCACCTCGGCGTAGAGCGCAATCTCGTCCAACGCGACACGGTCGTGGACCCGAGAGTCCAGGTCATCGTGCCCCACCGCGTCGTCCTTCCTTCCGCAGCCCACACCCTCTACGAGGTTACGGCGGAGACCCTTCTGGCAACATGGCCCATCGGAGTCATTCCTTTCCGAACTGCGGGGCCCGGGAACGATCATTTCCCGAATCGGAGATCACAATTCGGAGAATTGCCTGTTACCTGAGCGTTAGAACCATATAGGCGAAGTAAGGGTTAAATAACGATATTTGTGGTTTAGGTGTGGTCTGTGTGGTTGTCGTCGCGTTCGTGGATGAGTCTGTGCACGAGCGCGGTCTGCCCGGCCAGCCCCCGCTCCGGCACCCTGGCCCCCGTCAGCCGGCCCCACGCCAGTCCCGTCGCGTACGCGGCCCCGAGCACGGCCGCGGTGCTCGCCCGGTCCGGCGGCGAGACCTCCAGCACCGCCGGGGGCTTGGTCAGTACCTGACCGGGCACGGGGAAGCCGTCCGGCTCGGTCGACTCGCTCGCTGAGGTACCGGTCAGCCCGGCGCGCTCCAGCTCCTCGTACGCGCGCCTGAGCCGGTGGTCCAGCCGGGCCGGCAACCGCCCCTTGGAGTCCGACAGGTCGGCCAGGAACGTGGCGGCGGCCATGGGCGGGTCGGGCATGAAGGCCAGCGCCTCGACCAGGTCGTAGACGGCGTGCGAGAAGTCCGCCTCCAGGTCGTTCTCGACGAGCAGGGCCCGGCACAGCCGCCGCGGGCAACGCTCCAGCCAGGCCGCGCGCAGGGCCTCGGCGTCGGTGTGGGGGTCGTCGAGCCCCTGCCGGCGCAGCATGGGCTCGACCATCGTCAGCAGGGCGAGCGCCCGCGGCCTGAAGCGGGTGTCGGACATCAGGATCTGGGCCGCGTCCGCCATCGTGGCGGCGAGCCTGAGCGCGGCCCGCGGCTGCCCTGCCCGCTGCCGCTCGGCGACGAGCGTGGCCAGGTCGAGCAGCGGCGGCGCGGGCAGCCAGCGCACCCACTCGTCGCCGGGCAGCGGGCGGCGCAGGTATTCGCCGAACACCGTGATCAGCCGCTCGTTGCCGTCGAACGCGGGCGCGTACGCGCACCACATGATCGCGCCCCAGACGGCCGCCACCGTGCTCGGCACGTCGGAGCCGAAGATCTCGTCGAACGCCGTCAGCGGGTAGTCCAGCTCCGACTTGAGCCCGCTGGACCGCAGCAGCACCCTGAGCCGCTCGGTGAGGCCCTCGGAGACGTCCGGGCCGATGAACGCCTGGGTGGAGCCGGGCTCGGCGTGGAAGTCGGGCCCGTACGGGATCACGTCCTCCGGCAGCACCGCCGCGGGATGCTGCACCTGGCGCGCCCGGGTGCCCCTCGGCGGCGGCGCGAGGCGCCAGCGGCCGTCGGCCGGATCGTGCAGATGCCAGCGCGCGTGCACCCCGAAGAGCCATCTGTCGCCATCTGGGGTCACAAGTATTCTGGCGGCCAGCACGTGGGCCCGATCGGGGACGGAAAGCCCTTGCCAGCGCGGGTCCGCGACCATCGCTCGGACCTCCGCCTCGGCGGAGGTGAACGCATCCCAGGGTCGCACGGGCGCCATCGTACTGGGAGCGCCCAAATCATCCATCGGCATTTCACGGCAGAATGACCGTTATGAGGGCGAAGGTGGCAGGGGTGCTGGCGGTGGTCGGTGCGCTCTCCGGATGCGGTACGACCACGACGGCGCAGCCGTCCCCGACGGGGCCCGGCGTGCTCACGCTGGACAAGGCCACGGCGCCGGAGCCCGGCGGCGAGGTGGGCGAGGCGTCCACGGAGTTCCAGAACGCGACGGACATGTCCATGTGGACCAAGCTGAGCGAGACGGAGAAGGACGTCGACCGGATCGGCAAGCTCGACATCAACAAGACAGTGAAGGGCTCCCTGTATCTGGAGCCCAGGACCTCGACGTGGTTCGACGGCTTCCGCGGCCCCTACGTGTACCAGGAGCTGGCGGGCGACGTCCTCATGTACGCCAGGGTCAAGGTCGAGGGCATGAAGGGCGGGCAGCCCAAGCGGAAGTTCTCGCTCGGGGGCCTGATGGCCCGCCAGCCCGGCTCGTACGCCAAGCCCAACTGGGTGTCGGTCACCACCGGCACGGCCGACCAGAGCGGCCAGGTCGAGGTGAAATACACCCAGGACGGCAGCTCCAAACCTCAGGAGCTGGCCGTCAAGACAGGCTGGGTGGACCTGGCGCTCGGCCGGGTGGGCCGCGTCTTCGTCGCGCTCTACCGGGAGGACGGCGGCAAGTGGAAGGTCGGCCGGCGCTGGCCGTCCAACCTCCCCGACGTGCTCCAGTGGGGCATCACCGCCTACACCGACTGGGACAGCTACAACCTGCTCAAGAAGGACGCGACCAAGGCCAACGCCAAGCAGGTCAAGGGCGTGCCCGATCTGAAGATGACCGTCGACTTCGTCCGGTTTTTACGCCCCGAGCTGCCCGAGTACGCGGACGCGCTCAACACCGCCTCGGTGTCGGACGAAGTCCTGATCAAAGCGATGACGCCTGCCGGTGCCTGAGCGCCTTGGCCATGTAGTTGTCCGGCGTGCGGGCGAAGGACGCCCGGTCGTCGTCGGTGAGTTCGCGTACGATTTTTCCGGGAACACCGGCCACCAGCACGCCGGACGGGATCTTCTTGCCCGGTCCGACGAGCGCACCGGCGGCCACCAGGGTGCCCGCACCGATGCGGGCGCCGCCCAGCACGATCGCGCCGATGCCGATCAGCGCGCCGGTCTCCACATGGGCGCCGTGGACCATGGCCTTGTGGCCCAGGCTGACCCGATCCTCCAGGATCGCCGGCTCGCCGGGATCGGCGTGCAAGCAGCTCAGATCCTGTACGTTGCACTCCTCGCCGATCTCGATCCGCTCGTCGTCCCCCCGGAGAACGGAGCCGTACCAGATGCTGGACGCCCGGCCCACCCGCACGCTGCCGACCACGACGGCGCCAGGGGCTATGAAGGCTTCAGGGTGTATGTCCGGGACTGCCCCGTTATCCAAAGATGCGATGTACATCCGAGCCATCGTAATTCCCCGTCCGGCTGTGGCGTTCCGGTTGCGGACGTGGGCAGATGGCAGGAAAGTCGTTTCCTGACGTCTCGTTGTCAGACCCTCACAACCCGCAATTTTCCCCCGCCTCACGCAAACCACCCTTAGGTACCCCCATGATGAACCAGCACGAGAGCATTCCCGATCTGATGCAAGAGGACACCTTCGAGGTCGTGATGCGCGGCTACAACCGCCGTCAGGTTCACGACTTCATGATCCGTACCCGTAACCAGGTAAGGGATCTGGAAGAGCGGCTGGCCCGGGCCATCGACCAGGCAGAGCAGGGCCGCATCGAGCTCGCGGAGGCCAGGCGGCGCATGGTCGAGGCGCCGCAGAGCTACGACGACCTCAGCCCGAGACTCGCCCAGATCCTCCGGCTCGGCGAGGAGGAGGCCGCGGCCAAGCGGGAGGACGCCGAGGCCGAGGCCGCCAGCGTGCGCGACGCGGCCAAGTCGGAGGCCGACCGGCTGCAGACGTCGTCCCGCGAGACCGCCGACAAGATCCTCACCTCCGCCCAGGCGGAGGCGGAGCGGCGCGTGAACGAGGCCACTCAGGCGGCGGAGCGGATGCTGGCCCAGGCGGGTTCGGACGCGGAGGAGCAGCTCGCGGCGGCCCGCACCGAGGCCGAGGACCTGCTGCGCGAGTCGCGCGCCGAGTCCGAGCGGCTGGTCACGGCCGCCCAGTCGGAGTCGGAGCAGATCATGCAGGCCGCCAACGCGCAGGCCGAGCAGCTGGTGACGGGCGCGCGGAACGATTCGGAGTCGATGCTGGCCTCCGCGCAGCAGCGCACCGCCGCGCTCGACGAGCAGACGGGGCGGCGGGTCGACTATCTGACCAACACGCACTCGGAGGTCGTGCGGCGGCTGACCGAGATCAGCTCGGTGCTCGGCGACCTCATGCGCACCGAGTCGGCGGCCGGGCCGCTGATCCCCGACGCGGTCGCGTCCCCGGTCTCGCCGCAGGAGGACGTGCGGGTCATCGTGGACGAGAGCGAGGAGGAGAAGAAGCCCCTGGAGGAGGCGGGCGTCTCCGACGACACCGACATCCACGTCGTCCGGCTGTCCGAGGTGCACAAGTAGTCCACACCCCGGGCGGGCACGGCTGGAGGCGTGGGCGCCCCGCGGGGGCCGCCCCCCCGCCCCCCGGGGGGGGTGTGGCGCGGGGGCGGGCCGGTGGGGGT